>JAIBCZ010000109.1 GCA_024679645.1 Amphritea sp. | reverse complement strand
ATGGCGGCAATCTCATGTGGATTCTGACTACGAAGCGATATCGCTGGGTAACTATCTTCCAGATATTCGCATATCAAAGATGACTCAATAACGGGTTTGTCGTTTTCAACCAGTGTGGGAACAACCCCTAGAGGGTTTAGTTCCAGATACCAGGACTGCAGATTCTCTTTCTGCTGCAGATTGATCGGATGAGGTTGCCAGGTTAGCTTTTTCTCAGCCAGCACTATCCTGACTTTTTGAGCGCAGGGAGACATAGGGTGGGTATACAAGGTAATCATGCTCATTCACCGTGATCTTATGGTTATTATTTTAAGTCTTGTATCAGTGTATATCTGCACTAATGCAGATAAAACATGGAAATATGCATATTTATAATGCAAAATTGCAGTATGAACTGGAATGACCTTAAATACTTTATCGCGCTATACCGTTACGGCTCACTGAGCCGGGCGGGCAGCTCGCTTAAGGTAAACAGTACAACCGTTGCGAGACGAATCCGCCAGTTAGAGCAGGACGTGGGCAGTACGTTGTTTATTCGCCAACATAACCGCTTTCTTCCGACCGATGAGGCTGACGCTATTCTGGCTTTGGCTGAGGCATTCGAACAGCAGGCTGCCGGTATTGCGCAGCGGCTTGATAACCGTAATCAGTCTTTGCAGGGTGTTATCAGGATTACTTCGGTCAGCACTTTTATTAATGGGTATCTTCTACTCAGATTGTCTGAATTCAAAGCCTTGTACCCGGGTATTCAAGTAGAGTTAATTGCTGATTCACAACAGCTTAGTTTGACGCGAAGAGAAGCAGATCTGGCGATTCGAATGGGACGTCCGCAGTCAGGTAACCTGGTCATTAGCAAGCTGGCCGACCTGAATTATGCCGTGTTTGGTAGAAAAGGAGGTGCTTTTCAGTCTGATCTGGAGAGCTGTCCCTGGATCACGTTGGAAGAATCGTATAGTCAGCTTCCGGAAGCTATCTGGCAGCAGAGCCATTACGCCAATGCTGAAATTGCTTTAAAGGTAAATGTTGGTCTGGGCTCTGTAGAGGCGGTGGCTCAAGGTATCGGAATAGCCTATTTACCCTGTTTTCTTGGGCATAAATATGAATTAAAACAGCTGAGTGATAGTTCACCTGCGCGTGAGCTATGGTTGCTTCAGCACCCTGAACTCAGGGAGCTGCAAAGGCTTAAGGTGTTTACTGACTGGCTTCGTGACTGTCTAACTGAAGACTCTGGATTGTTTAGTTGATGACATTGCTGTCTGAGCATTCGTAGCCCATACTTTTTAATACGACTAAGCTTGGATTATGACAGATGAAATTTTTTGCCGCGCTGTTTCTGTTATCGTTAACTATCTGTTTTCCTGGACACTCACAAGCCGCTTCTGCACAAGAGATTAATGCTAAAGTGAATCAGACTTTGAAAGAGTTCTATCGCCATAGCCCAGCCGGAAAAGAGCTGGCTCAAAAAGCTGTTGCTGTATTGGTCTTTCCGGAGGTTATTAAAGCGGGTATCGGTATCGGCGGTGAATACGGTGAAGGTGCGTTGCGTGAAGGCGGGAAAACAACGGCGTATTATAATGTAGCATCGGCCTCAATTGGGTTTCAGTTAGGGGCTCAGTTGAAATCTGAAGTATTGCTATTTATGAGTAAAGAAGCATTTAGAAAATTTAGAAGCAGTGATGGTTGGGAAGCAGGGATTGATGGTAGTGTGGCTATCGCTACTCTTGGGGCGGGCGGTGAAATCGATTCAAATACGATACAGCAGCCGATCATCGGATTTATCTTTTCTAATAAAGGCCTGATGTATAATCTTAGTATTGAAGGCTCTAAAATTACCCGTATTAATCGCTAAGGATAAGGTTTATGAGAAGCGGATTACTTTGTTGTTTATTAGTAGGTAGTTTATTGAGTGCACCGACTGCTGTCTTTGCAAAAAAACCGGACTGGGCGGGTAAGTCCAGCGCCCAGAGCGAACATGAGAGCAATAAAGGGGGAGGCGATAAGCAGCGTTCTGATGTTGACGAAGGGGAGAGTAAGACTAAAGCTCGCCGGTTTAATGATGAAGAGCAGCGCAGGGTTCGTGAGCATTATCTGGGTGATCAAAGCTCTCAGCAGGGCAAGGGGAAAAACAAACAGAAGCGTATCCCTCCTGGTTTACAGAAAAAGCTTGAGCGTACAGGTCAGTTGCCCCCGGGGTGGCAAAATAAAGTGGCCGCAGGTGAGGTCTTAGACAGTGATTTGTATAGTCGCTCTGAGCCATTACCCGATGAACTTGATTCTGTGCTTGGTCGAGTAGCAGGAGAGGAGCACCGGAGGATAGGTCATAAGGTGATTAAAGTGCTTGAAGGGGACGGTACTGTTATCGATGTTATTGATATTCTGGATGGCATGTAGAACAGTTAAAATGAGTAATTGAGAAGATGACACCGGCAATAAACCTGGCAATTAAAGAGGGTATACGTTTCGATACTCATGAATATGCTCATGATTCAGGTAATAACGCCTATGGAGAAGAAGCGGCGGCCGCTCTTAATACAAACCCTCAACAGGTTTATAAAACCTTGCTGGTGGCGCTGAATGGTGACAATCGGCAGTTGGCAGTAGCGATAGTCCCAGTCGCGGGTCAATTGAATCTTAAAGCTGCCGCTTCAGCGCTGAAAGTTAAGAAATTAACCATGGCTGACCCCCAACAAGCGCAGCGTAGCACGGGCTATCTGGTTGGAGGTATTAGCCCGCTAGGACAGAAAAAGCGATTAAAAACTCTGCTGGATGATTCGGCGGAGACATTCGAAACCATCTTTGTCAGTGCAGGAAAGAGAGGGCTTGAGATTGAATTGCATCCGGCTGACTTGCTAAGGCTAACCGGTGGTCAGTTAGCAGGTATCTCGTCGGTTAAAGCCTGAGCTGAAAGAATAATAAAAAAGCCTGTCACTATGCGGTAGTGACAGGCTTTTTTCGTTTAAGGAAGGAAAGGGAGACTTAACTAGCCGGCCTTTTTATGTTCGATAAACTCAGTTGCCTTGCGCCCTGGTTTAAATTGAGAAGCTTCCAGGCTGTGCTTATTTAGCAGTTTATAAAAGTCGGTACGGTTTCGTTGTGCGATTTTAGCCGCCTGTGTCACATTACCGGCGGTAATGTGCATTACCTTAGTCAGATAGCTTCTTTCAAAGCTTGCGCGTGCTTCGTTAAAGGAAGGAATGACCCTGTCCTGATTGGCGATAGCCTGGTTAACCAGTCCCTCGCTTATAATCGGTGCGCCGGATAAAGCGACGGTTTGCTCTACTACGTTCTCCAATTGCCTGACGTTACCAGGCCATGCTGCCTGAGCCAGAATGTGCAACGCGCCGGGAGAAATTCCTTTCACTTTAGGGTTGTGACGCTGTGCCGATTGTTCAACAAAGTACCGAGCCAGAAGGGGGATATCCTCCGGACGATCTCGCAACGGTGGCAGATCAAGGTTTACTACGTTCAGGCGGTAATACAGGTCTTCACGGAACTCACCATCTTCCATCGCCAGCTCAAGATTACGGTGAGTGGCTGAAATAACCCGGACATCAATTTCAATAGAACGGGTGGAGCCCACTGGGCGGATGATACGTTCCTGAATGGCCCGTAGCAGCTTTACCTGCAATGAGGTCGGCATATCTCCGATCTCATCAAGGAACAGGGTGCCTCCCTGAGCTGATTGAAACAAGCCTTCATGTTGGGTTACTGCGCCAGTAAATGCGCCTTTGGCATGCCCGAATAACTCAGATTCCAGTAGTTGTTCCGGCAGAGCTCCACAGTTAATCGCAACAAAAGCTTCATTGGCACGATCGCTGGCATTGTGGATCGCTTTGGCCATCAACTCTTTACCTGTACCGCTCGGGCCAGTGATAAGAACACTGACATTTGATTTGGCAACCCGTTCAGCCTGGTTAAGGCGTTCGTTCATCAGAGGGCTTTGTGTAACGATGGCGCTACGCCAGCTCTCATCAGATGAGTGAGCAGACTCAAGCGCAGAGTTAATAGTGCTGAGTAACTGTTCTTTATCGATAGGTTTTGTCAGGAAACCGAAAATACCTTTCTGAGTGGCTTCCACCGCATCGGGTATAGAGCCGTGGGCTGTTATTATGACGACGGGAAGTGCAGGGTGATCCTCCTGAATAGCCGAAAACAGAGCCATGCCGTCCATGCCGTCCATGCGCAGATCGCTCAGTACCAGGTCAGGCAGTTCAGTTTTGATTCGGTTCAGCGCTTCAACACCTGAGTTGGCTGTGTCAATTCGAAAGCCAGATGCGCTCAGCCGCAGGCTGAGCACTTTTAGGATACCCGGATCGTCATCTACTATCAGGATGAGTGGTTGAGTAGACTTCATAATTACTTCTCCTCTCCGTCTTTCTGGCGAGACAGATCATTCTCAATTCGGGTCAATGCATCAATTTGCTGTTTCAGAATATCGCGTTCTGCAGATAGCTCCTTACGCTCAAGGTCGGCGGTGTTTAAGGCCCGCTGCAAGGTTAAAACGGCCTGAGTATATTGGTAGCGAACTAACAGGTAGTGTTCAGCATCGCATTGAGGTGTTTTATCTAGTTTTAGCTGTTCGAATAGCTCAATGGATCTCTTTAACTGTGCTGTTGTATGGCCTGGTTGACTCAGAAGGATAGCCCGGACCGCTACCTGGCTATTATCTTTAGCCTCTGCCAGTAGCTTAGACTTTCCGCTCGGTTTTGCTTGCTGATACTTTTGCTCCAGCATAAGCAGTTTTTCAATGCTGTCAGCGGAACAGGAAAAGGTACTATCTGTTTGTGACTCAGGTTTTTCGGCAGACAACGTTGGGAGTAGTTGCTGCATTTGGCAGCCGCTTAATCCTATAACTGTCAATACGGCTAACAGCGTTTTACTCATCTGTAGCTTGTCCTTGTTGTGGAAGGCTGATCATAAAACTGACATACCCATCTTGATTGTTGTGAAGTTCCAAATTACCGCCCATCGCCCTTATTGCTTCACGGGCAATACTTAAACCGATACCTGAACCTTTAACAGATCCTTGTCGCTTGTTGACGCCCTGATAGAAAGGGTCGAACAATTTACCCAGATCGGCCTTAGGAATTTCAGGGCCGGTGTTACCAATCTCTATTGTCAGATTATTAGTATTGCGCATTAAGGATATATTAAGTGCACCATTCTCACTTCCATATACTGAAGCGTTAGAGACAAGGTTGCTTAACGCTCTTTGTAGCAAACCTTTATCGACGGTCCATGGCGTGTCCTTATTCGGGAGCTTAACCTTAATTTGCTTTTGTCGGAGTAACAGCTGATGAGATGCAAGCGACTCATTAATGAGAGGCAGTATGGGCTGGCATTGTATCTCATGTTCTCCTCCGTGCTGCAGTCTGTTGTAATCCAGTAACTGCTCTATCAGAGATTGCAGGGAAAAGCTGTTTTCCTGCATCAGGTTGATAATATCTTTCTGGTTTTCTGTCAGAGGTCCGGCCAGTCCTTCTGCGAGTAAGTCAGTACCTTCCCTCAGCGTAGTCAGAGGGGTTTTTAATTCATGGGACATATGCCTTAAAAAGGCCTGTTTTTCTTGTTCCAGAAGCTGTAGATGTGTTTCCAGCCATTCGAGTTGCTGATTAAGTGCAAGAAATTCCTTTGGTCCATTGAAGGGCTCAGACATGTTGAGCTGACCGTGTCCTAATGCTTTTATTCTAAGCATGAGTTGTTTTACGGGTTGGGTGATTCTAATGCTGAAAAACAGAATGAGAATGGTTGACAGGGTGATCAATAATCCCGCTTGCAGCCAGAGTAAATTCTGTCGCTCTTCTGCTTTTGCATTGAGGTATTCTAATCGCTGATCAAGTTTTTTACGGGTGTCATCATAGAGTGTTTGGGTCAAAGGCACTAAAGCACTGACGGATTCTGCTGAAGAGCTTCCCAGAGGCAGCTCTTCCATTTCATTGATTAGCGTAAAAATAGTTTCGATATTGTCGGAATCAATCAGAAAACTGTGGAGTTGTATTAATTCTTTATATTCTGATAGCTGGTCACGGAACCGAACTTCAATTTCTGGTTTTTTCAGTACATCAAACTGTCTGGCTGATCTAACCAGATCCCCAGACAGCTCTCTGAGGTGTTGACTGCGACTGACGAAATCCAGTGCTTCTTTAGCATGCTCACGACCCTGGCGTGAAAGTGTCACCATAGAGTCGGTTGCCTGATAGATCAGGATACCCAGGGGGGTAACAACCAGAAAAAAAGCCAGCACCACCAGTTGCATCAATGATCGGGTTTGTAATGAAGAAACCCTGACAGTGTTCAAATTATTAATAGAGCGATGGTCCTTCAGCGATAAAAATTAAATAATTCTTAGGGCAGTCAAAGTCAGAATGCTTCTCAGACCTTTAACTTCCTCTTGTAATGGCTGTATCTCTTTACGATCAAGTACACCGTCATTATTGATATCCAGCTTATGGAAACTATTTGCCAGTGTCGGATGGCGTCGCATCTCCGTTAATGAGACCTCTTCATCACGGTTTTTATCAAGAGACTCAAACATTGAAAGGTAGTGAGTCCTCTGGATGATATTCTTTCCCTTAGGAAGCTCTGAGCGGATATGTTCTATGACTTCAGTATTGGTCAGTGGTTCCAGCTTGGTCGGTTTAACTACTCTCTCTATATCGGCTTGAGCCAGTGAGGCGCTAAATATTATCGCCAATAGTACAAGTGGCGTACGCATGCCTATCTCCCGGTAAATGCTTAGTTACCGCCTAGATAGCAATTATTAGGCCTGACTATTAAAATGTCTTTTAAAACAATAAGTTAATGATTTTTAGAATGCGTTTAACTAGTTGTAGTATGGACTATGTTTAGGTTTATGTCTCTTAAATGCGACTATAAAATCGCTAAAGTCTATATGTTCTTTTAAATCAATTGGTTAGAGAGTTATGGATTTACGACATAGGGTGTGGACTAATGAAGCTATTGTGCTCGGGTTCCTGTTCTATTGGGTTATTGAGTCGGCCAATACCTTCAATCTCAACTGTGACCTTATCACCGGGCTTCATATAACCCCGGGGTTTCATTTTTACGCCAACGCCACTGCAGGTTCCCGTTGCAATGATATCGCCCGGTTTTAAGGTGCAGACT
>JAIBCZ010000041.1 GCA_024679645.1 Amphritea sp. | reverse complement strand
TGCCTTCTGACCAAACATCCGTGCGGGAATCACCCGGGTATTGTTGAATACCACCAGATCACCCGGTTCAAGTAGATCCAATACATCGAAGAATTGCCGGTGTTCAAACTCGCCACTGTTACCATCAACACAGAACAAACGACTATCACTGCGCTTTTCCAATGGATAGCGGGCAATCAGCTCATCGGGGAGATCAAAATGAAAATCTTTAACCTGCATAGGAAAACTTAACCTGAAGCTCAATTATATAGCCAAAGCGTGGACATCAACGGGTGTCCAGCCGACAAGAGGGTGCGTATCCTACCCGATCTGCTGTGAAATTTCAGCTATATTAGCCGCGACAAAAGCATGAGAAATACATGTAGTGATGAAATGAAAATAACAGCTGGCGAGTACGGCCCTATGAGTGGGTGGACAGGTTATAAAAAACGGGAAAAGTATCTATCAACCGTACAAAACCTCGATACTTTTCCCCTCCTTAGCCGCTAAAGGCTAGTCAGACGATTGCGCTGACGATTCCAGAACCGCATCAGGTAACCTGAACCAGAGGTTTAATAAACAGAGGCCGCTCATAGCGCATACAGCACCGATTTCAACGCCACCGGCTACCGATATAACATAAGCAAAAACATTCGAGAATTTCGCCAGCCACCAGGATGCAATATCCAGCCATAAAGCGATCCAGCCCGCCGAAATAAGCGCAATTTTAATCCAGGCAACATAGCTGCTAAACGCCATCACCAGTGACACCATCACCAGAAACACAGCGATACCAAACAGGTGAATATGTGCGGTTTTTGCCATTTTAGTCCAGCTATAGCCACCCTCGGTATATTTCACTATATCGTCATAGCTGCTAAAGGGCATGGAGGTAATGGCCTTTGTCATCTGCGATTTCCGACTATGACATTTCTGACAATCCTCTTCGATGATATATAGCACTTCCTCTTTGAAGAAAGCGTCATCTTTTGCCCCTTCTGCGATCCATTGAGCGATCACATCAATATCTCCATCCTCAGCAACATATTCGTACATCGAACCTTTCATTGAGGAAACCAGCGCTGAATCACTGTAATGGGACTGTACCTTCTCCATATCAGGAATATTAAAACCGCTGTTATGTTGCGAATACAGCAAGCCGATCAGAGTCACTGCACTCAATGCACCTAATATAACGGTAATCAGAAAGCCGGAAAGCCCCAGCTTTGCGGAAAAATTAAGTGATTCTAAACGCATAAGCCGATCCTTGATAAATTGCTAAGCAAGACAGAAAACTCTTCTCTTACATAAGAAAAGAGTTTTCGAGTTAGTTAAACATCAGTTATATAGGCCCGTCTGCTATTTAAAGATCAGCTCATAAACACCCTCGTGGTACAGGTGATCGATCTGCGAATTATCAAAGACCGCAATACCAAAGCTATAGGCCTTACTCAAGTCGCTGAACTGTACATCCTGAATCTCCGCCTTATCGCCGGTAGTTACCAGTGCACGTTTGATCTCTACAGTCCACTTACCATCCTGCCAATCACCTTTTGTCCAGATATCTCCCCGGGAGCCAGTAAAAGGTTCAGACATAATGCCGGGAATCTGATCACCGGGCTTAAATGTATCTACAAACGGCGTCTTCTGTGAGGGTGTAATCGTATAGCCATCAACATTGCCCTGGCTGCGATTCATAAAAGCAGGGCCGGTCTTATCTGCATTCATATTGTTGACATAACCACCCCCGGTTTTGCTATCACCATGACGACCCCAGTTTTTATTTACTGCCGGGTCTTTGACACTATCAACGAACTGATCATCAATAAGCCCCAAAGGATTCATACGTACACTTTTCCAGTGCCACATATCGATCGTCTGACCTGCTCGGGTATATTTTCGACCCGGAGCGATGCCCTTCTGATCAAAACCATTAATTTTCCCTTCGTCATTCTGCATATGACAGGCAACATCACAGCCTTTCTTAGCAAAACCCCGGGCATTTATATTCCAGAAAAAAGCCAGCTTATCTTCATAGTAAACATTGTCGTGGCCCGTCTGGTCTTTACCCTTAAGCTGCTTCCAGGAACCGTCGGCTTGTTTTACCCAGGGATAACGGACCAAACTTTTTGTCGGGTCATCATACTGGACCAGGAAGTAAACAAAATTATCATCGTACAGTGACTTCACCGTTACGTTAACACTGCTCATGCCGCCGTAGTTATTCGCTTGATAAGGCAGATTATCAAGTTGAACACTCAGCGCAGAGGCTTTATCCCAGGCGCCCTCAACCATACCATCCAGGGTAATGGTCGTATCAGCTTTAACACTGGCCAGCGTGTCGTTTGCTGCCTGCACAGCGGTACTTAACGTCGTACTTAACACCCCACCAAGGATTACCAGCGAACTTACAAAGCCAACAGGAGTTTTAATAAATCTACGCATATACGAACCCTCAATCTGAGTGAAAAGCATGAACTTTTTCCCTGTCTGTTTTTATTAATCCTTTATCTATAGCTAAGTCCATAAATACTCAAAGCGCTAATATAAAAAGCGCTAAATCTGTCAGTTTGGTTACACCTTTTTCTTCTTATTGATACAGGTCATGACTGGCTTCAACTCGTGTATTCAATCGCTCAATAACGATTCAATTTCACTTATAATTACCCTTACTATTTGTCTGTCTTCCTGACTTACAAATCCAAGTACAATAGCCCCCTTTCATAAATCACTATACGTTAACTACCCACCAGGCTCCGGAATTACGCTCCGATCGGCTGAGGAATACTGATGTCTAAAACTATTGTCTGTGCGATGTATAAATTTGTCGCGCTGGAAGATTTCGAATCTCTACGTGAACCACTGCATAACGTCATGCAGGAAAACGGCGTACGCGGCACTCTGCTGCTAGCCCGTGAAGGTATTAATGGCACCGTTGCCGGAAGTCGCGCAAGTATTGATGCGCTGCTTAACTGGCTGCAGAGCGATCCCCGTCTTACCGATATTGTTTACAAAGAATCTGTCGATGACAGCAACCCTTTTCATCGCACCAAAGTTAAGCTGAAAAAAGAGATCGTCACTATGGGCGTCGAGGGTATAGACCCTAAACGTGTGGTCGGCACCTACGTCA
This sequence comes from Amphritea sp., assembly GCA_024679645.1. Classification (GTDB taxonomy): domain Bacteria; phylum Pseudomonadota; class Gammaproteobacteria; order Pseudomonadales; family Balneatricaceae; genus Amphritea. The sequence goes on along the minus strand of JAIBCZ010000041.1, from coordinate 9,700 downwards.
AACCCAAAGAGTGGAATGCCCTGATCTCAGATCCAGAAGTCATTCTGGTAGATACCCGCAATGATTATGAAGTTCAGGTGGGTACGTTTAAGGATGCAATTAACCCGGCGACCGATACTTTCCGGGAATTTCCTCAATATGTTAAAGACAACCTGGATCCCGAAAAGAACCGTAAAGTGGCGATGTTCTGTACCGGTGGTATTCGTTGCGAGAAATCCACAGCATATCTTAAAGAACAAGGCTTTGATGAGGTTTACCATCTGGAAGGTGGAATCCTTAAATATCTGGAAGAAGTCCCTCAGGAAGACTCGATGTGGGAAGGTGAATGCTTCGTGTTCGATAACCGGGTCACCGTCAATCATCAGTTAGAGAAAGGTAGCTACGACCAGTGCCATGCCTGCCGTCTGCCGCTGACAGCTGAACAGATGCAAAGTGATCAATACCAGGCGGGTATCAGTTGCCCGAGTTGCTATGACAGTCAAAGTGAAGTGCAACGTCAGCGGTTTGAAGAGCGGCAGAAGCAGATGAAACTGGCTCAGCTGCGCGGCGATGCCCACCTGGGTGCCGATGCAAAAGCAACCAGTGAAACGCGCCGTGAGTTGAAGCAGCAGCTTCGTGAGGCCCAGCAAGAAAAGGGGTAAAACTTTGTAGCTAAGAGGAATCGACGATGATTCCTCTTAGTCATGCTGGTAGTGCTACTGATAGATAGAATAAATAGCGTCACACTAACAATCGAATCTATAACCGATCCCATGCACTGTGGTGATAATACGAGGTGCCCTGGCATCCAGTTCGATGACCTTGCGCAGTTTAGAAATCTGCTGATCCAGCGTACGACTATTGGCATAATAATCCCGCCCCCAGCAGTGATTAAACAGTGCATCACGGTCTACCACTTTGCCACGCTGCTCAAAGAGCAGGCGTAATATTTTTAAATCCCTCAGACTTAACTCAAAGACCTCCTGATCCCTGAATGCCCGTAATTCTGACGGCCTGATCTGCAGATCATCCATCTCAAAATGATCATTCTCCGTAATACCCGGTACCGGACGTAAAGATCGCCTTGTCACCGCGCGTATCCGGGCGACGACTTCACGACTGCCAAAAGGCTTTTTGATGTAATCATCAGCCCCAAGTTCAAGCCCCAACACCTGATCGATCTCTTCAGATTTAGCGGTAATAAAGATCACCGGCACCTGCTCGTTGTGTTGACGAATACGACGACAAACCGTATAACCGTCCTGTTTCGGCATCATGATATCCAGCAGCACCAGATCAGGCTCACACTGCTGATAAAGCAGCCAGGCCTGCTCACCATCAGCCGCCTCGATACATTCATAGCCTTCAGACCCAAGCAGCGTCGCCAGTCCCTGACGGATATGCAAATCATCTTCAGCAATTAACAGCTTCATAACTCTTCCGTCTCATCATCCGGTTTTCTATCCGGCCTACCAGTTAACACGGTGGCAGGCGTGGCCAATTTCAACAAAAAATGAGCTCCCGATGTATCAGGGGGACAAGCCTCTAAAGTCAACTCTCCCTGATGCGCTCTGGCCAGGTCTCTCGCCAGCCCTAATCCGATCCCCGTGCCGCTCACACCTTCCGTCAGCTCATCACTACCACGGTAAAACGGCTCAAACAGTTTTTCCGACTCCGCTGCCGACACACCGGGACCAAAATCGCTGACCCGAATATAGCTGCATAAACGATCTGTCTCGCCCTCCTGCCAGCTACTGATATCAACAAACTCTCCTTCAGCAGCATATTTTTCACAGTTACTCAGCAGATTATTAAGAATCTGCTCCAGTGCTTCACTGTCAAAATGACATAGTTGAGAAGCGTTACCGCTAAAACGTATCTTCAAATTGCGCCCGTTTAAAACCGGCGTAAACAGCTCCACAACCTGACTGATATAGCCATCGATTATGCCTTGCTGATAGCGGACACTGACACCTTCGCGCTTGGCGCGTGAGAAACTCAACACATTTTCAATCAGGCGCGATAACCGCCCCGCCTCACTGCCGATCACGCCCAGATAGCGCTGCGCAACCGGTTCATCATCGGCGAGTTCCTGTTCTAGCATCTCTGTATACAGACGCACATTAGTCAGCGGCGTTTTCAGCTCATGGGAAACCTGATTGACAAAATTGACCCGCTGTTCCGCTTCTCTCAATTCCCGGCTATGTTCGCGATACAAGAGATAACCCAGCGTCGACAAACCGGCAGCCAACAACACCAATAAGACAATCAACCCCAGCCAACCGGTGATTACCACCGGCAGTTCAGCGGCATAATATGCCAGGTGCCAACTCGCTAACGGGTGGCTCAAAGGTACTGTTTGCAGAGGTTTTTGGGCATTCCCCGTAACCAGATCGCCTCCCCAGCTATAAGCGACTTCACCCCGATCATTAACCAATCGAATCTCACTGTTCATGTCGAGTTCGGTAACCACAGTCGTATCAACACCGGTACCAGAACTGGAGGGTAACAGGTTAATCAGATCCGATAACAATCGGGCGGAGTTGAGCGCGAAGCCAACGGTATTGCCATTAGCATCCTGCAACCAGAAGATCTGCTGTAAACCCGTTTCTGCATACCAGGCGATCCAGCCATGGGGACGTTCCGGCGCGCTCAAGTCTGTTGATTCAGACAACGCCTGAATTGATATATCTGGGCTGTATCTGGGCTTTTGAGAAATCGAATCACTTAATCTGGCGCTCTGCAGTTCCCTCTTATTCACACTGGAATAATCTTCACTAACCACACCCGGGGCACCGACCGGATCAGGCGTCGGCATCGTAAAACGTTCGGGATCGCGTAATAGATTACGGGTTAGCTCAACAAAATTCTGCTCTTGCTGATTTAACGGTTGGTCTGAAGGGGGAAAGCGACGATCTCCGGCTGCAGATAAGATAAATACCTGTTTAACCACCGCTGACTGACCAATAAACCGGCGCACGCTTTCAGCCGTATATTGCCCCGCTGTTTCCTGTTGCAACACGTCTGCCTCGCGCATAAAGCGCTGCTGCAGCATAAAGAAATGTTCCTGAAACTGTGAATCAATGCTCTGCAACCGACCAGTGACCAGGTTGCTTAACTGATGGGCAACTACCTGTTGTTGATCCAATTGCAGACGCACACCAAACCAGGTCAGCAACAACAGAGGCAGAGCGATAATGATCGCGAGTAATAGTGGTGTTCGTCTTTTCACAGATCCTTCCGGTGGCATGACACGGGGATAGAAGCATTCTTCATCCCCGGCCATTCTCTTTTTACACGCGTATTAATACGCTTGTTGAGTCGCTCGTTTATACTGCCGTGCCTTCAACTCTTTACGTTGCTTATTCCAGCTCTGTTCAGATTCAAGGGCATCCGCATCCTGCAACGCTTCTGCTTCCTGTTCTTGCAAACGGGGTGAATTCAATGACTCAGCCTGAGACCCCAAATAAGAAGCGCTATCCTGAAGAATTTTCTTAGCCCTCTCTAAGTCACCAGTATCCCGGGCTTCAATCGCATCACGGCTGTATTCGTTAGCCACTTGTTCTACTGCTGCTTCAAGCGCTTTATCATCCCGTGCAGCCCTCACCTCCTGCTGAGAGCGACTAAAACGTGCAATACTCTGACCGGATAATTGTTCCTGATGCTGAGTAAACAAGTTATCGTACTGAACATTCACCGTTACCAGCTCAAGCTCGACTTCAGCCTGCTGCTCGGGTACTTCTACTTCTAGAATAACGAATTTTTCCTGCTCGCTATACAGCTGATTCAATCGGGTTGTGACCCGGTTACCAATAATCTCGCTTTCCCGTCCCAACAGGCGAACAGGCTTTACACCGTTGCGACAATTAATCTCAATATTGACACCCTGCGCAACCACTGACAGCACATCACCAAATTCATACTGAAACACAGACGCCAGGTCTTCAGCGTTTTCAACAAACGCATGGTTACCATCACTAAAGCCTGCCAGACGGGTCATCAGATCTTCGTTATAACCTACCCCCAATCCGATAGTGGTCACACTGATGCCTTCTTTCGCTAACGAAGCGCCCAGTTCACCTAGCTCAGAAGCAGATTGAGGGCCGACATTAGCCAGACCATCAGACAGTAAAATAACCCGGTTTACCTTATTCCGGCTAAGAAACTTGCGCAGCTCATTTGCCCCTTTACTGACACCGGCAAACAGCGCGGTATTACCATCCGCCCGGACATCACGAATGGCATTATAAATGGCCCGCTGGTCACGTACCTGCGTTGCCGGCACTACCACCTGCACTCTGGAATCGTAACTCACCACGGAGACTACATCCCGCTCATCAAGGCGTTGAATCGCCATAATGGCGGCTTCACGGGCATACTGAATTTTCTCACCACGCATTGAGCCCGACTTATCCAGCACAATAGCGACATTGGCCGGTATCCGTGCCTGTTTATCCTGCTGTTTAAAGCCTTCCAGTGATACTTTGATAAACGCCCGATGGCTGCGTTCCGCTTCCATCACCGGGGTGGCCAGATTAATATTCAGATTAACCTGATTAGCCTGCGCCAGCACTGGCAGCAGGCTCAGTAAAACAAATCCGAATGTCCGTATAGTTCGTCTTAACATATGCTTGTCAGATTGAGTGTTCATGATCAAATTCCTGAAGTGAGAGTATAGTGGATCAACGCCACCGCTGTACTTACTCTACGCTCAGCCAGGTAACTAAAAGTCAGATGACATTAACGAATATGTAAGAAATTTGTAAAAACATGGATACCATCCTAAACACTTCTTTCCCGTAACCAACTGACTATCACGCCTGATGACACAATTCGATCCACCGCTCTATTCCAGCGCTACGGTACTTATGTCGATTAATCACCAGATAAAGCTGTCGACTAAAATCACGACCTGCCACGCGTAAGGGCACCAAAGTCCCCAGTTGAAAAGACTCCCGCAATGCAATACTCGATAAACACCCGATACCTAAGCCTTCAGCTACGGCCCGTTTAATCGACTCAGCATGTTCCAGTTCCAACAGTACATTCAGGCCCGACAACAGCCCATGCAACGCCCAGTCAAACGCCTGACGGGTTCCTGACCCTTGTTCACGAAGAATCCAACGAGCAGACAGCAGATCAGTATCACTGAGTTGCGGCTTACCGGCCAACGGATGATCAGGCGCACAAAACACTTCTAACTGATCTTGTCGCCAGGGCACCACTTCCAGATCAGGATGCTGAATTTCCCCCTCAACCAGACCGATATCCAGGTCAAAATTAATCAATCGGGCTACGATAGCCGATGTATTAGCAACCTGAAGATCCAGTTTGGCTTTTGGCTGTTCATCCAGATAGCGGGCAATTAAGTCCACCGCCAGATAATTACCAATCGTCATCGTAGCACCGATCTTCAGCTGCCCTACCACCTGATGCTGAGCCATTTCCAGCTCCAGGCTCTGCGCGCGCTCGAGCAGCGCTTCCGCTCTGGGTCGCAATAAGCGACCCAGTTCATTAATCTTTAACCGCTTACCCGCCCGATCAAACAGCTGTATATCAAACTGATCTTCCAGATCACGCAGCGCACCGCTGGCTGCCGACTGTGACATCGACAGGCTATCCGCCGCGCGGGTGATATTGTCAAAGTGAGCAACCGCCAGAAACACTTCTAACTGACGCAATGTATATTTCATTATCTGTTTTTCCAATTACGTTTATCCGAATAATCGTCTTTAACAATATAGCAGCACAACCTACTATGCACTTAAGGAATAGACACTAATATTAAAACTCTGAATCAACACAGGATTCAGTCGGATATTTTTGAGGTAGCTCCATGTCAAACATCGGTCGTGAAGAAGTACTCAGCGTACATCACTGGAACGATACCCTGTTCAGCTTTACTACAAGCCGCGACCCGGGTTTTCGTTTCAAAAATGGTCACTTTACGATGATAGGTCTGGAACACGAAGGCCGCCCACTCATGCGCGCCTATAGTATTGCCAGCGCCAACCATGAAGATCAGCTGGAATTTTTCAGTATTAAAGTACAAGACGGCCCGCTAACCTCTAAGCTCCAGAGCATTCAGGTAGGCGATCAGATTCTGATTAGCCGCAAACCTACCGGCACCCTGATAAATGACCATCTGTTACCCGGTAAACACCTGTATCTGATCAGCACCGGTACTGGCCTTGCGCCGTTTATGAGCATTATTAAAGACCCTGAAATTTATGAGCAATACGACAAAGTCATTCTGACCCACGGCGTTCGCCAACTGTCAGAACTGGCTTATGCCGATGTAATTCAGGATCACTTGCCGGAAAATGAATACTTTGGCGATATGATCACTGATAAGTTGATCTATTACCCAACCGTCACCCGGGAGCCGTTTAAAAACCAGGGCAGACTGACCGATCTGATTACCTCGGGTAAATTGACCGATGATCTGGGGCTGCCGGCGCTGAGCACTGAGAACGACCGCTTTATGATCTGCGGCAGCCCCAGCATGCTCAAAGACACCACCCGAATTTTAGATGAGATGGGGTTCTGTGAAGCACGACAGGGGGATTTGGGGCACTATGTTATTGAGAGAGCATTCGTAGAACGCTGATAAACTCATTTTTTTAATGATATTTCGCTAATCGCATTGACCGCTCGAAAACGAGACGTATAATACGCTCCACGTTTGTGCCAGTGTGATGGAATTGGTAGACATAGGGGATTCAAAAGGCCTTGTGTTATGAATCCTGATCATTAGAATAGGCGCAAATGTAAAGTTCAATGCCAGTGTGATGGAATTGGTAGACATGACGGATTCAAAATCCGTTGCCAGCAATGGCGTAGCGGTTCAAGTCCGCTCACTGGTACCATAACTCTTTGAAAAATAAGAGACTATTAAGATCGAGCGCTAATTAGCCCTCGATTTTTTTGTGCCTGAAATTCCTTAGCTAGCTTTCTAGTGTCTATTTAATAGCCAATAAATGCAACCCAATAACCTCTTTCAACCCCGTCTACATCACCTCCTCCGGTCCATATCCGGACTGCCCCCTGTGCGAATTCTGTGCGCATGACTATCCATCAATCAACAGAACTAAGCACTACCCTCTAACGCTGCTTTTATAATCCGAGTATTACCAGTGAGAGCTACGCCGCACGCTTCTGGTCTACTTCCGGTCCCTCTACGGTCTTTTTACTTTATAAGCCGCCCGACCTATAACCGTATTAACAACCTGATTAAACTTATATCAAAACCCTGGATATCCATTTCCGGAGGTTTTATGAACAAGCAATTCAAATTCACTGACGCCCGTATTCGCGCCTTACCTGCTAACCTCGCAACATCAGCAAGTACAGATCTCGAAGTAAGTGATGTATCAGATGATGGAAGCAGCGCTTTAGGTCTAAGGTGCTTGAGCGGTAAGGGCGGGAGCAAACGTTTCCTTTTTCGTTTTACGTTTAACTCGCGTAAACGCAGCATTGCCCTTGGTCGCTTTCCTGATATCAATGTAGCCACAGCTCGTAAAGCTGCGCGCCGATATAGGGCGATGTTAGCAGAAGGCATCGACCCTAAAGCAGAACTAGAGACGCGGAAAGAACTGCCCACCATTGCGGAGTTCTTTTGGAATACCTATCTGCCTTATCAAAAAAAGCATACTCGTTATAGCTCATGGGATCATGAACGACAGCGATTTATGAAACACATTAATCCGCGATACGGTCATATTCTCTTTCGTGAACTAAAGGCATCACAGGTACTGCAACTGCAGTTGGACCTCAACACTCCAAACTCTCACCGCCCTGCCCTTGCTGAATCCACCTGTAATCGAGTCGTAGCAGTCCTAAAGGCCATGGGGCAACTCGCGATCCGTATGGATGTAATCGATGTAAATGAGGCGATGAAAGTTAAGCAGCTAAGAGAGGATAATATTCGGACCCGATTCTTAGACGCTAAAGAACTGAAAGCCGTAATAACTGAAGCTCGTAATTTTAATAACCCATATATCGGCGGTTTAATCGCTATGCTGGCCGTTACCGGCTGTCGTAAAAGCGAGATTAGTTTGGCCAAGCCTGCCCAGCTCGATAAAGCTAAACGCACGTTGTTTCTCCCGTTGACTAAGAATGGTCAAAGCCGAGAAGTATATCTTTCTGATATCGCATTGGAGATTCTGAATGAAACACCCATTAAACCTGGTAGTCCGTATCTTTTCGCTGGGCGCATAGGAGGTCAGCCGATTAAAGATTGTCGCGTAGCCTTCCAGAAGATACTGCTTAATGCAGGCATCCCAAACCCGGAAGAGCTGGTACTTCACTCTCTTCGTCATAGTGTTGCAAGCTGCCTTGTATCCGCTGGCATGACGCTATATGACGTTAAATATCAATTGGGACATAAATCGATCCTCTCATCGGCCCGATATTCTCGGCAAACTCTAGAACGACAACGTAACACCAGCAACAAGCTCTGCGAGCTCGTTAAATGATCAACTAAAAACAAATATACATCGAGGCTCTATCCGTTCGCGGATAGGGCCTTTTTTGTGTCTGGAGAGAACCATGTACGTAAGCTTTAATTGGCCTGAACCTGGTCAGCTACCCGTTTCTGAAGCGGTATACACCGAGCTTATCAGCCACCTATTAGAAGCTTTTAGCTCTGAAGACTCCGCTAAGCAGTACTGGAATGAGATTCCTACAGTACTAATCATTCTGGAAGCAGAGGACAGTTCTGATGTTATCAACAACGAAACTGATGAGCTCCAGAGCCAGATCGAGTTTGCTCTGACTTATCCGGAATTCGTCACGCCTATCGGTGAGCATTATCGTTTGGCACTCGCCATATTCTCAGACGAAGGCTCCGGCATCTATTTGTTGATACACAACCTAAATCCGATCGCAAAGGAACTAGATGATGCCTGATATACCGATCGACAAACTATTTTCCAAACTCAAAGAGATCAAAGGCGTTGAAGAGCTTCTGGAGAAGGCGGTGCTTTTATACATCCTGCTCACGGATGGAGATATCTCATATGCGCTGAAAGCAATCATCATTGCGGCGTTGTTATATCTGATTGACCCACTCGATGCGGTTCCTGACATCATCCCGATTGTAGGTTTTCTAGACGACCTTGTTGTAATAACGACCGCGTTGAAAATGCTTACAGAGCAAACCCGATCACATCATTTAGCTCAAGCCAGTTCGATCATCAATGACCTATAACGGAGAGATTCCTATGCCCCCTAAAAACGCATCAAAAACTGCTGACATAGCTAAAAACGATAATCATATAGGAGAGACCGATAAAGCCAATCCAAGCTATCACCTGATCATTGAAGACGGCAAAGCTGATAAATTAAGCCCTAAGTCATCCGATAAAATTCACTTCCAATTCGCCCATGACACTGAGGGGAAGAACAATTACTTACGTATTACGGGCAATGGCGGAGGTGGCTTACATTCGAAGGAGTGGATTTCGCTCGAGAGTGTAACCAGTATTTTAGCTCAGCAGGCTGGTCACCCATTTAAGTCTTCGGTGTTGAAGAACTGCATGATCGGCAAGTCATCGAATAACAGCTCTTTTCTGGCTGCAATTCTCCGCTCACCGGATATCAAACTAATCCGCCCCACAGATAAAAGTACTTTCGTACATCAACTGGTCGATGACTTCGATAAACAATCGACAGCCCTTTTAAAGCGATCTACGTAATTACTGCGGTGCATACCGCAACC
>JAIBCZ010000053.1 GCA_024679645.1 Amphritea sp. | reverse complement strand
TTGTTGGCAAAGTTTACGGGTAAGCCTCGGGTGAGTGCTGAGACCGGCGCTGGTCAGCACGGTGTTGCAACCGCAACTGTTGCTGCCAGACTCGGTCTTGAGTGTACCGTTTACATGGGCGAAGAGGATATTCGTCGTCAGGCATTGAACGTGTATCGGATGAGATTGCTGGGTGCTGAAGTTGTTTCTGTTACGTCGGGTACCCGTACGCTGAAGGACGCAATGAACGAAGCGATGCGAGACTGGGTTACTAATGTCGATAATACATTTTACATAATAGGAACAGCGGCAGGTCCGCACCCGTACCCTAAGCTGGTACGGGACTTTCAGTCCATTATTGGTCGGGAAGCCCGACAGCAGTGCCTGGCTCAGGCGGGCAAGCTACCTGATGCTTTGGTTGCCTGCGTTGGTGGTGGTTCTAATGCGATTGGCTTGTTCCACCCATTTATCGAAGATGCGGATGTGCGCATGATTGGCGTTGAAGCCGGCGGCTATGGTATTGAGACGGGCCAACATGCAGCGCCACTGAGCTCTGGCTGTAATGCTGGTGTGTTACATGGTAACCGCACCTGCCTGATGTCGGATGATGGCGGTCAGATTATTGGTACGCATTCTGTTTCAGCAGGTCTGGATTACCCTGGTGTCGGGCCTGAGCATTCTTATCTGCAGGATATCGGCAGGGCTGAATACACTGCGATTAACGACGATGAAGCGTTGCATGCATTCAGACACCTGACCCTGACAGAAGGCATTATGCCGGCACTGGAATCTAGTCATGCAGTGGCTGAAGCGATGAAGATGGCGCCAACAATGGACAAAGATCAGATTATTCTGGTCAATCTGTCTGGCCGTGGTGATAAAGATATTCATACCGTTGCTGAAATCGATGGCATTAACTTTTAGCCCTGACTGAGTGAAGATTAAGATGAGTCGTATTACTGAATGTTTTAATAATCTGAAAAGCCAGGGCCGCAAAGCGTTGATTCCGTATGTCACCGCGGGTGATCCTGATCCTAAAGTAACATTGCCATTGATGCATGCGCTGGTTGAGTCCGGTGCTGATATTATTGAATTGGGAATTCCTTTTTCTGACCCTATGGCTGACGGTCCTGTTATCCAGTTGGCTTGTGAACGTGCGCTGTTGCATGGCACTCGTCTTACAGATGTACTGGATATCGTTGCAGAATTTCGTCAGACAAACCAAATCACGCCAGTTGTGTTGATGGGCTACCTGAATCCTATTGAGGTGTTGGGCTATGCAGTGTTTGCCGAGAAGGCGAAAGCGGTTGGTCTTGATGGCGTGTTAACTGTTGATCTTCCTCCGGAAGAAGCCGGTGAATTTAATCAGCTGATGAAGGCTGCGGATATCGATGTAATCTATCTGTTGTCGCCTACAACTGAGGTAGAACGCGTTAAATTGATCTGCGCAGCTGGTAGCGGTTATGTCTACTATGTATCAGTTAAGGGCGTTACCGGGTCGGCATCATTGAATGTCGATGAAGTGGCAGAAAAACTCCAAATGATTCGTCAGCATACAGAGATGCCGGTCGGTGTTGGTTTTGGTATTCGTGATGATATTTCTGCTCGCGCGGTTTCAGAAGTTGCTGACGGCGTTATTGTTGGTAGCGTATTGGTTAATAAGATTGCCGAGCTTGCCGGCGATCAGGATAAGATCCCTGATGCAGTTGCAGCAATTACTGCTAGTATGCGTCAGGCAATGGATAAATAAGGCTGCGTTGAGCAGAAGCTGGAGTAATAATGAGTAACTGGCTGGATAAAATTGTTCCCTCTTTGGTTCGCTCTGAGAAGAAGCGAACTAATATTCCTGAAGGCCTTTGGAAAAAGTGTCCAAAGTGCGAGTCTGTGCTGTATCGCCCAGAGTTGGAAAAAAATCTCAATGTGTGCCCTAAATGTGATCACCATATGCGGTTGACTGCACGGACCCGCCTGACTGCATTTTTGGATGATGGTTCTTTCCGTGAGATCGCAGCCGAAGTGGAACCGGTAGATCATCTGAAATTTCGTGATACTAAGAAGTACAAAGATCGCTTAGTGGCGGCACAGAAAGCGACGGGTGAGAAAGATGCCCTGATCGCTATGCGTGGTGAAGTTAACGGGCTGCCGATTGTTGCTGTTGCCTATGAGTTTAAGTTTATGGGCGGCTCCATGGGGGCGGTTGTTGGAGAGCGTTTTGTACGCGCCGCTAATATCGCGCTGGAAGAGGGGATTCCAATGATCTGCTTTTCTGCCAGCGGTGGTGCCCGAATGCAGGAAGCATTGTTTTCACTAATGCAGATGGCCAAGACAAGTGCGGCGCTGGAAAAGCTTAAGCAGGCAGGAATTCCTTATATCTCTGTTCTGACCGATCCGGTGTATGGGGGTGTTTCAGCTTCATTGGCGATGCTGGGTGACCTGAATGTAGGTGAGCCAGGTGCGCTGGTTGGTTTTGCGGGCCCCCGGGTTATCGAGCAAACCGTCCGGGAAAAATTACCGGAAGGGTTTCAGCGCAGTGAGTTTCTGCTTGAGCATGGTCAGATAGATATGATTATTTCACGTGGTGAGCTGCGTGAACGCCTCTCTTCTGTCTTGCGAATGATGCAGGGGCTGCCTGCTGTTGCAGAACCGGCTTCAGCTTCGGTCTGATATTAACCCTCAAAGAAGGCCGCTGTATTGATATTAGCGGCCTTTTTATTGTCTGGAATAAACTGAAGCACTATGTCCGAAGTACACTTCAATACCTTGCCGCAGTGGCTTGAATGGATCGAAAGTAGTCATCCTGTCGATAAAATCGAATTAGGGCTGGATCGGGTGCGTACTGTTTTTCTGCGAATGGGGCTGGATCTGAGTGGTAGTCAAAAGGTTATCGTTGGGGGGACTAACGGTAAGGGCTCGACTATAGCGATGCTGGATCAGGTGCTTCGGGATCAGGGTGAAACAGTCGGTTGTTTCACCTCGCCTCATTTCTTGCGCTACAACGAACGCATTAAGTTAAATGGCCAGCCTGTCAGCGATGAACTAATTATCCGGGCTTTTATGGCGGTTGAGCGCGCTCGCGATCAGATCCCTTTGACCTATTTCGAATACAATACGCTGGCAGCGCTGCATGTTTTCTCGCTCGAGAGGCCAAATGTTATGCTGTTGGAGGTCGGTCTGGGAGGGCGGCTGGATGCGATCAATATTGTTGATGCCGATATCTCTGTTGTCACGACGGTTTCAGTTGATCATATTGATTGGTTAGGTGATGATCGTGAGAAAATTGGCTATGAAAAAGCTGGCATCTATCGCCAAGATCGTCCGGCAGTGTGTGGCGATGCGAAGCCTCCACAGCAGTTGGTGGCGTATGCCAAAGATATCGGCGCTGAGCTTTATCTGCGAGATCAGGCGTTTACCGTAATTCAAGAGAATCAGAATAGCTGGACCTGGCAGTCCAAACAGGCAGATGGAACGATATTGGCTATCTCAGGTCTACCGGAGCTGACATTACCTAAAGCAAATGGCGCCACGGTAATACAAGTGCTGCAGTTGCTCGACAGGCTGCCGCAACCGGCGCAGTTGGGAAGCAGTCTCAAATCTGCATCGCTGACCGGTCGAATGCAAGCGGTAACTAGCAACGGTGTTGATTATATTCTGGATGTGGCCCATAACCCGGAAGCGGCAGAATATTTGTCTGAACAGCTACGACTGAAGCCTGTTAAAGGGCGAACGCTTATGGTTCTGGGAATGCTGGCAGATAAAGATATTGATGAAGTATTAAACCACCTTACGTCGGTTGTTGATCACTGGTATCTGGCAGGATTAAATGTTCCTCGCGGTCAGACGGCAGAAGCGCTGGGTAAAAAGCTCAAACAGCAGGGAGTTGTCGTTACTCCAGAGTCTGCTTATGATACTGTTCGGATTGCACTTAATACGGTTAAGGCGGAAGCGAAACCTGATGACAGGGTAGTTGTTGCGGGTTCTTTTTTTACTGTGGCTGAGGCATTAACGACACTGAATATGGATGATAAAAACTAGTGAATGACGGCTTTAAGCAGCGTCTTGTCGGCGCAGCAATTCTGATTTTGGCAGCGGTGATTCTTATTCCGGTTTTTTTCGATGGCGCCGGTTATAGAGAGCGTCAGTTAGAAAGTGCGATACCTCCACCGCCGTTTGAGCCTGAGCTGGTGACTATAACCCAGGATGCCAAACAGCTGCCGGATAAGGCAGTTCCCGCTCAGCCGGCAGAGCCTGTTACTGTAGCAATCGTGCCGCAGAAGTTGGCCGAAGAGGTGGCAAAGCAGAAGCCTGTTATTAAGCTTCATGATGACCCGCCGGCGCTCGATCAACAGGGAGTGCCGGTTGCCTGGAGTTTACAGCTGGCAAGTTTCAAAGATGAAGATAATGCGAAAGGCTTGCGGCGAAAGCTGATTAAGGCGGGTTATAAGGTCTATATTCGTAAGACTGGTGACATGCTCAGAGTGTTCGTCGGACCGGATATTCAGAAAACCCGACTCAGTGAGTTGCAACAGAGTATTCAGAAAGAGTTTGGTCTGGATGGTATTATCGTCCGTTTTACTACACGATAATCGTTGGGTTAAGGTGAGAGCTCTGGTAGAATCCGGCTCTTAATTCAGACCTTGAAGTAGAGATTTGGAATGGTACTAAACTGGGCCGATTGGGCAATTATCGGCATCATTACAATTTCTGGCTTGTATAGCCTGCGTGGCGGTTTCATGAAAGAAGCGCTGTCGCTGGTTACCTGGGTTACCGCCTTTATAGTTGCCCGGCTGTTTGCTCCCTCATTGAGTACACTGCTGGATGATCTACTGGAATCTCCTTCGCTGCGTATTGGTGCAGCCTTTATTCTCCTCTTTATCGCTACACTGATGGTGGGCGCCGTGATTAATAACCTTATTAATATGTTGGTCAATGCTACTGGGTTGAGCAGTACTGACAGGATTTTAGGTATTGGTTTTGGCGTTATCAGGGGCGGCCTGATTGTAATTGTAATCTCTGCGTTATTGGTGCGTACACCGGTAACTCAGGATGTCTGGTGGTCTGAGTCACAGTTAATTCCTCATTTTTTACTGATGGAAACCTGGACCCGGGAAACCGCTGCTGAGATTGGTCAGTTGATCTGGAATCTCAGCGGAAGTACAAGTTAATTCGTTTTTTCATTTATACTTGCTGTATCTAACTTAATACCTGAGGTAGCGCAAATGTGCGGTATAGTTGGCATCGTAGCCAAATCTAATGTAAATCAGACTATTTTTGATGCATTGACAGTGCTACAGCACCGTGGCCAGGATGCCGCCGGTATGGTGACCTGTGAGGCAGATCGCTTTTTTATGCGTAAGGATAATGGTCTGGTAAACGAGGTGTTTCGAACTCGCCACATGAAACGCCTGATGGGTAATATGGGTATTGGTCATGTGCGCTACCCGACAGCGGGTAGTTCTAGTTCTGCGGAAGCTCAGCCATTTTATGTGAATGCACCTTACGGTATCGCGCTGGCTCATAATGGTAATCTGACTAACACTGCGGATCTGCGTGAGCAGATGCGGAAAGAAAATCTACGCCATATTAACACCACTTCCGATTCTGAAGTGTTGTTGAATATTCTGGCCCACGAGCTGCAACAGATCGGTAAGCTGGTTCCAACGGCTGACGATATATTTACTGCTGTGAAAGCGGTTCATAAGCGTTGTACAGGGGGCTATGCGGTAGTCGCCGTTATTACCGGTTATGGCATTGTTGCTTTTCGTGACCCGCATGGTATTCGTCCACTTGTGTATGGTCAGCGGGAAACGGCTGATGGTTTTGAGTATATGGTTGCATCTGAATCCGTAGCTCTGGATATCTCTGGTTTTACCCTGGTGCGTGATATTGAGCCGGGAGAAGCGATCTTTATTTCACAAGAAGGTGATGTGCGCACCCTGCAGTGCGCCGAATCAGCACAGCTTCACCCTTGCTTGTTTGAATACGTCTACCTGGCTCGTCCAGATTCGATTATTGATGAAGTAAATGTCTATAAATCGCGTATGCGTATGGGTGTAAAGCTCGCAGAGAAGGTTGTTCGTGAACGTCCTGATCATGATATAGATGTAATCATTCCGATCCCTGATACCAGTCGTACCTCGGCCCTTGAGATGGCTCACCACCTGGGTGTTAAATTCCGCGAGGGCTTTATCAAGAACCGTTATATCGGTCGTACCTTTATTATGCCGGGGCAAACGCAGCGTGCTAAATCTGTTCGTCGTAAACTTAACCCGATTGAGCTCGAGTTTAAGGATCGTGTGGTGATGCTGGTTGATGATTCTATTGTGCGAGGGACTACCTCTAAGCAGATAGTTCAGATGGCGCGTCAGATGGGTGCTAAAAAAGTTTATTTTGCTTCAGCAGCCCCGGCCGTTCGCTACCCTAATGTCTATGGTATCGACATGCCGTCGGTGACAGAGCTGATTGCTCACGGTCGAACCGATGATGAGGTAGGCGAAGAGATTGGGGCTGACTGGATGCTGTATCAAGACCTTGATGATCTGAAAGATTGTCTGCTGGCGGGTAACAATTCAGTCAAAGGCTTTGACGCATCTGTATTCGATGGTCAGTACATTACCGGCGATATTGATGATGCGTACCTTAAGCGTATCGATGATGAGCGGAATGATAGTGCTAAAGGTGGTAGTAAGAAATCGACCACCAATCAGAATGCTGATCTGCACGCGACTATAAGCTAAGCAGATTTTATTTGTATTGTTGTTATAACGGGAACTATGGCAGATGTCCAAGTCCAGTTTTGAACGTCCGGAGCGGATACAGTTTGAGGATGCTGACTATGAGTTCAGTACTTTGGCTATCCGCGCAGGGCAGCAGCGGAGTGATGAGGGTGAGCATAATGATGCGATCTATCCTACCTCCAGTTTTGTCTATTCCAGCGCCCGGGAAGCAGCGGCGCGTTTTGGCGGTGAAGAGGAGGGGAATATCTATTCCCGCTTTACCAACCCAACGGTTCAGGCGTTTGAAAGACGCATGGCTGCGCTTGAAGATGGAGAGCGAGCGGTAGCAACATCGTCTGGTATGGCAGCTATTCTCAGCACCTGTTTATCTCTGCTTAAGCAGGGTGATCATGTGATCTGTTCACGTAGTGTGTTTGGCTCCATTGTATCGTTGTTTGATAAGTATCTGAGTCGTACAGGCATCAGTGTGACTTATGTGGATCCAACTAATATAGACGCTTGGTCTGCAGCAATAACACCCGCGACCCGCATGTTTTTTCTGGAAACACCCTCTAATCCACTGGCTGAACTGGGGGATATTGAGGCGGTGTCTAAGCTGGCGCATGATATTGATGCGCTATTGGTGGTTGATAATTGCTTCTGTACACCAGCGCTGCAGCAGCCTTTGAAACAGGGGGCTGACATTGTCGTTCATTCGGCGACCAAGTACCTGGATGGTCAGGGGCGCTGTGTCGGTGGCGTTGTTGTTGGTCGTGATAAAGAGATGGAAGAGATCTATGGCTTTATCCGTACCGGTGGGGCTTGTTTGAGTCCGTTTAATGCCTGGGTCTTTATGAAGGGGCTGGAAACGCTTGAGCTACGTATGAATGCCCACAGTGCCAATGCACTGGAGATGGCGACATGGTTAAAGCAGCAGCCTGGTATCGATAAAGTGTATTACTCGGGTCTGAAAGAGCATCCGCAGCACGTACTCGCAAGAAAGCAACAGCGTGCTTTTGGCGGTGTACTCGCCTTCGAAGTCAGCGGAGATCAAGAGGCGGCATGGCGTTTTATCGATGCCACTAAGATGATCTCAATAACCGGTAATCTGGGTGATGTGAAGAGCACGATTACCCATCCTGGCACCACTACTCATGGACGTATGAGTGCTCAGGCCAAAGATGAGGCGGGGATAAAAGATAATCTGATTCGTCTTTCGGTTGGTCTGGAGTCCATCGAGGATATTAAACGAGACCTGCAGCTGGGATTGGCTGCTATCTGAAATGCTTCATTATAAAAATGCCCGCCTGATGCAGATCGGAGCGGGCTTTTTATTTATTTATCAAATAGATAGTAAGATTTCCTGAACCAAAGTATTAAGCAGGGTGTAAGCGTGAGAATAGTATTGGCACCGATGGAAGGTGTTGTTGATGCGCCAATGCGAGAGATGTTGACGCGAGTTGGTGGTATAGATCAGTGCGTCACGGAGTTCGTACGGGTTTCGGAGCGAGTGTTACCTGCTAAGGTGTTCCGGAAAACCTGTCCTGAGCTTTTTAATGAGTGTCGCACCAGTTCTGGAACACCGGTGGTGTTGCAGTTGCTGGGTAGTGATCCGCAAATACTAGCCGGAAACGCACGTAAAGCAGTGAGCATCGGTGCGAATGGTATCGACCTTAATTTCGGCTGTCCGGCGAAGACGGTGAATAAAAGTAAAGGCGGCGCTATTCTGCTGAATGAGCCTGAGTTGGTACATAAGATTGTTTGGTGGGTGCGTCAGGCGGTACCCGATCATATTCCTGTCACCGCTAAGATGCGCTTAGGTTATAGCGATAAGCTACTGGCGCTTGAGAATGCATCTGCTATTGCTGATGCAGGGGCTTGTGGTCTTACCGTGCATGCCAGAACCAAAGAGGAGGGTTACCGCCCGCCAGCTCATTGGGAATGGATCTCGAAGATAAGAGAGCATCTGTCTATTCCGGTGACGGCGAACGGAGAGGTCTGGAATTGGCAGGATTATCAGCGTTGTCGAGAGATTAGTGGTTGTGAGGATGTCATGATTGGTCGCGGGCTGGTGGCTGCGCCAGATTTGGGGCTGCGTATCAAAGCGCTGCAGCGGGGTGATGATCCTGAGCATCTCTCCTGGGAGGAGATGCGGCAACTGTTATTACAGTTTCTGGATAAGGTTGAGCAACAACTTGCACCGAAGTACGTACACGGCCGTATTAAACAGTGGTTAAAGATGATGTCCAGAGAATACCCCCAGGCGATGCCGATGCTGCAGGACATGAGAGCGTTAACGCAGGTTGAAGAAGTCAGGCTGTTTCTTCATCAGTATTCATAGTAGTGCTGGTCTAGTTAAAGTGTACAGGCTGGCGCCGGGCTCCCCAGTGGCCGGGTTCTGCTTCAAACCTTCCCGCTAAAGGGGTTTGGCAGCGATTGCAGCAGCCATTCAGATCCAGATTCCATTGACCGAGTTGATATTGAGCACGCTCAATCAATAGTTGCTTGCAATGGCTACAATAAGTTGAGCCGCTGTCGATGGCTGCAACATTTCCGGTATAAACATGTTTAAGTCCACAGCTAAGTGCAATGCTTCGAGCCTGTTCCAGTGATTTTAGAGAGGTGCGAGGATACTCGAGCATTTTATAATCGGGATGAAATGCGGTGAAATGCAACGGCACATATGAGTTAAGGTTATCCCTGATCCACTCGCACATCGCCTGAAGCTCGTCTGGATTATCGTTTTCACCGGGAATAATAAGATTGGTAATCTCTACCCAGCAATTTGTTTCGTGCACCAGATAGGTCAGGGTGTCCAGGATATTTTGCAGGTGGCCGCCACAAAATTTGCGATAAAAATTCTCGCTGAAGCCTTTCAGGTCAATATTAGCGGCATCCATATGACTGAAAAATTCAATTCTGGGTTCTGGCATGACAAAGCCTGCAGACACTGCGACTGACTGAATATTTTGTTCGCTACAGGCTTGGGCTACATCGATGGCGTATTCCATGAAGATGATCGGATCGTTATAGGTGTAAGCGATTGATCGGCAACCGGTTTTAATGCAGGCGTCAGCAAGTGCTTCCGGAGTTGCCCGGCTGGCGAGCGTATCCATCTGTCTGGATTTACTCATATCCCAGTTCTGGCAAAACTTACAGCTTAAATTGCAGCCTGCTGTACCAAAGGAGAGTACCGGCGAGCCAGGTAAAAAGTGATTCAGAGGTTTCTTCTCAATAGGGTCTATGCAGAAGCCGCTGGAGCGGCCGTAACTGTAAAGGACGACCTCACCTGCTTCATTGCCACGGACATAACAGAGGCCGCGTTGTCCCTCTTTCAGTTTGCATTGATGAGGGCAGATATCACACTGAACCCGCTCACCTTCGACGGGGTGCCAGTAATGAG
Organism: Amphritea sp.; assembly: GCA_024679645.1. GTDB lineage: Bacteria > Pseudomonadota > Gammaproteobacteria > Pseudomonadales > Balneatricaceae > Amphritea. Next base: position 1,044 of record JAIBCZ010000053.1, on the reverse strand, counting down.
TTGGGTGATGTGATTTTAGGTTTGCCATAGGGTTTAACCAACTGCTCGAGGCTATACTTATAGTATGGCTGTTATATAGGGTTGGTGTATATGAGAATCAAGCAGTCTGCCGTGGCAGGCACATTCTATCCTAAGAGCCCTGATGAGCTAGCGGTTGTGGTAAGTCAGTTGCTTGCAGATAATCCGCAGCAGGGCCGTATGCCTGTTGCGATTATGGTGCCTCACGCCGGCTTAGTGTACTCAGGAGGGGTTGCTGCCAGGGCGTACAATCGTATTCGCCCCTATTTGTCGATGCTTTCCCGTATTGTTTTGCTAGGCCCGGCTCACCGGGTGCCTTTGTTGGGTATGGCCGTGATGAGCGCTGAGTTCTGGCGAACGCCTTTAGGGTCGCTAAGGTTAGATAATGAGCTGAGCGCTGTGCTTGCTCATGAAGAGCGGGTGGTTGTGAATGACCTGGTGCATGCACGTGAGCATTGTCTCGAGGTTCAGCTTCCTTTTCTACAGCTACTCGATGGAGGCTATTCAGTGCTGCCTGTTTTAGTAGGGCAGACGCCAGTGGCGGAGGTTGCCTCACTAATAGGCAGAATATTGATGGAACCAGACACGCTAATTGTAATCAGCAGCGATCTGAGTCATTTTCATGAATATACCGAGGCGATGAGTATAGATCAGGCTACTCTACAGCAGATCAATCAGCTCAGGCCAGAGATCCAGCCACAACAAGCTTGTGGTTGCCATGCGCTTAATGGCTGGTTGGCCTATGCCGCGCAGCAGGGGCTACAAGCAGAGTTTCTCAATTATTGTAATTCTGGTGATACAGCAGGTGATCATAAACGGGTAGTGGGGTATGCATCTTATGCCTTCTATTGAGAGCTATACCAGGGAGGAGCAGGATCTACTACTGATGCTTGCCCGGGAATCGGTTTCACGGGGAGTATATGGCGACCAGTCTGCGTTCTTGGGTGAAAGCGAATTGTCTACCGGGCTTAATAAGCGCCGAGCCTGTTTTGTGACGCTGAAGATTGATGGGCAGCTCAGGGGGTG
>JAIBCZ010000241.1 GCA_024679645.1 Amphritea sp. | reverse complement strand
TGCTGGTGCGATCATCTCTGGTGGTAAGGGTACTGCAGACGAGAAGTTTGCTGCTCTTGAAGCTGCTGGCGTTAAGACTGTACGCTCTCTGGCTCAGATTGCTGACGGCCTGCGTGAGATTACTGGCTGGAAATAATCGCTGTGCGATTGTTCTAGTAGCTAGAAGTTAGAAAAACCGCCTTCGGGCGGTTTTTTTGTGGCTGCTGATTGTGTTTGATTCTGGTCTGGAGGTATTCTGGGTCTATGTTTTCTTAAGGAATTATTATGAGCCTGCTTTCGTCTATTAAATCGATATTTTCATCTGCGCCAAGCAGTCCAAAAGAACCGGAAAAGTTGCCATCTGAGGAGTATCAGGGCTTTACGATAACGCCCGCACCTGTTCAGGAAGATGGGGGCTATCGTGTGAATGGTTTAATCACTAAGGGTGAGCAACAGCATGCTTTTATTCGTGCAGACATGCTTCCTTCCAGCGATAGTTGCGCCGTTGAAATGGTGCGCAAGGCTAAGCAGATGATTGATCAGCAAGGTGATGGAATCTTTTAGTTGTTATGACGCAAAAGCAGTTATTTTCCCGTTATCTAAAAGATCTTCAGCCAGGGCGTCTGGAGTGGATTGGTGTGCGGCCAGGTCGCAAACAAGAGTTGTTAGTAAGGGAGACTGCAGAGGCTCTGGCGGGCCTTGGGTTAGAGGGTGATCATCGTTGTGGTAAAACGCCGGGCTCTGCCCGTCAGGTGACTTTAATCTCCTCCGAGTTTATCCGGATGATCGAAATCTATACGGGTCTTGAGCATATAGACCCGGTGTTGTTACGCCGCAATTTAGTAGTCAGTGGTATCAATCTTAATGCGTTGAGGCATCAGCGTTTTAGTATTGGTTCTGCGGTGTTTGAGGCGACAGCCATATGTCATCCCTGTGTACGCATGGATCAGGCTTTGGGACAGGGTGGTGCGGCTGCTATGCTGGGTTATGGCGGACTCTGTGCTCGAATTATTCAGTCTGGAGGGTTGGTTGTCGGGGACCAGTTAGTACCGCTGGCAAGTTAAGCATTTGTTAGGCTTTCAGAAAGCAGGCCGGTGAATCAATTTGAGTAAAGATCGTATGGACAGGCTGTATGGGCAGATCTAAACCTATATTCTGGCGTGATGCAGGTATGCCCTATGTTGAGTTGCGTAAGGTTAGTGACGGTCGTGAGGTGTGTTATGCAGCGCATAGTCACGCGCAGTGGTCACTCGGTGCTATCACCGAAGGTCAGAGTACGTTTTGTTATCGTGATGATCAATGTCAGGTTGGTGCCGGAGATCTGGTGCTGATAAACCCTGACTGGGTTCACACCTGTAATCCTATTGATAATCAGCCCTGGGCTTATCTTATGCTCTATATTGATACAGAGTGGCTAACCGCCCTGCGTTATCAACTGGGCTTGCTCGATGCCCCTCAGTGGGAAGATATAAGTACTGCAATCATATCAGAGAAGCTGTTTTATCAGGATTATTGTCGGATGGCGTCTTGCTTGCTAAATGCGCAGGCAAGTCTTGTTTCGAAGCAAACTGCTGTTATCGAGTGCCTTTCAGACTTGATGAAGCAGCTTGCTGGCAGGCGTCCAAAGCCGTTACCGCAAGTTCCGGATTTGTTGCGCAAGCTGGCAGTTTTTCTTGATGAAAATGCGGCAGAGGATATCTCGCTTGAAGAGATGTGTCTGCGTACTGGTTACAGTTCAGGACATCTGATCCGAACTTTCAAACAGCATTTCAACCTTACACCCCATGCTTACCAGATAAATAGAAGGATTCAACGGGGGCAGCAGGAATTAAAAAACGGCAGCTCAATTGTAGATGTTGCTCTGACGGCTGGTTTTACGGATCAGCCGCATTTCCAGCGGACGTTTAAAAGGGTGGTTGCAGCTACTCCAGATCAGTACAGGCGAGCGCTATTCAATAATCAGGAGTAAGCAGCTGGTCGCTAATAACATTGCCAGCGTCCGGTTGACTGCTTTGAGTACTGCGGGGTTGCTTACATATCGACGTAAGGATATCCCTGCATAAACCCAGCTTACTAAAGATAACCAGCAGATAGGCAAGTAGAGCGCTGCAAAAATAAGAACCTGCTGTGGGTCATTGCCATCGGTGTAAGCAGCTATACCGGAAGCTGAAGCCAGCCAGGCTTTAGGATTGAGCCATTGCATTATCGCACCGACCATAAAACCGGGAGCCTTCTCTGAGTTTTGCTCTGGTAGCTGACCATCAAAGGCAGCAAGTTTGAAGCTCAGATAAAGCAGGAAAATAACCCCTCCCCAGCGCAGAAAGGTGTGTAATCCGGGTGTCATTTCAAGAGCGGCATAAAGGCCAAGAGCAATGGCAATAAACAGCGCAATAAAGCCGAGTGTTGCGCCTGTGACAAATATCATTCCTTTATAAATAGAGTGCTGGGTGCCGCTGCTCAGACATAACAAGTTCACCGGTCCGGGTGAAATGGATGCGGCAAGCGCGAAGGTCGACATCGAGATAATGATAGATAGGCTCATAGTGTCCTCCTGATATAAGGTGATGAGTATGTCGTGGAGCTTTCCCCGGGTATTGAACAAAATTGATATTTACCCGGGTTGGGGGTGCGAGGTAAAAATGTCTGACTTTTTGTGGTTAAGCATGCGGTGTTGCTTGACCTGTCTACGGGTAACGCCCTGATACTGTCCCTGAATTGTTACGAGGATGTCGATGTGCTGACTATTTCTGCGCTGGCCAAAAAGGTAAATTTGTCCCGGACCACTGTGCTGTATTACGAGCGGGAGGGGTTGCTAAGTCCTGCGGCAAGAGGTGCTAATGGCTATCGGTTATATGGCCAGGAGGAGTTGGTAAAGCTGGCGTTGATTGTGGATTACCGGGCGTTGGGGGTGCCCGTATCTGAGATTGCTATTTTGCTACAAGGTGAGGGGGAGCAGAAGAGGATCCTACAGGCGCAGCTTCGGCGCTTGCAAGTGGAGATAGAGCGGTTACATCGGCAGCAATTGGCGATTCTTAAGTTCATAAAACAACCAGATATTGCGGAGGATAGTATGGTGACGAAAGAGCGCTGGACAGAGATTATGAGTGCTGCGGGGTTGAGTGATACTGATATGCATAACTGGCATATTCAGTTTGAAAAGCTGGAGCCAGGGGCTCACCAGGAGTTCCTGGAATCGCTGCAGATTGAGACGGATGAAGTTAAACGGATCAGGGAGTGGTCACGTAGCTAAGGATTCGCAATTGCAGAGACAAAAAAGAGAGCCCTAAGGCTCTCTTTTTATTCAGGCTAGCGACAAGGTCGCAGGCTAAGTTTGTTAAGCATCGCGACGTGGACGAGGCTTGCGAGGTGCGCCACGGTCGTTACCACCACGGCCTTTGCCTTTATACTCGCCTCGTGGTTTGCGCGGAGCTGGGCGAGCAATTTCGCCTTCCATCAAGCTGATATCGATCTTCTTGCGACAGATGAATACACCTTTAAGCTGCTGCAGAACTTCAGGCGGCATACCTTTTGGCAGCTGAACGGTGCTGTAGCTATCGTGCAAACGAATATCGCCGATATGGCGGCTGTTGATATCAGCCTCGTTGGCAATAGCGCCAACGATGTTCTTAACCTGTACGCCATCACTACGACCTACTTCAAGGCGATAAACATCCAGGTCAGCATAGTTGATGCGCTCACGTTTTTCCCCACGATCGTTATCACGATCATCACGCTCGCGGCGTGGACGA
>JAIBCZ010000270.1 GCA_024679645.1 Amphritea sp. | reverse complement strand
CTCTCGCATATCCAGAAATAAACCACTATTTTGGTTTTTTAGTGGCCGGACACGGTAACTCAGCCCCAACTCTTGTACCTGTAATAACTGCTCAGGATCAATTTCACTATTGTTCCAAAGCACTTCTATACTGTCTTCTCTGCGATAACGGTGCTGTACCACAAGAGCCTCGGGCTTTAGATTAGTTTCCAGAATCTGGAAATATCGGTCAAGACCTTCAATCACTTCAGGCGGATACTCCGCAAACAAACGAATAATCGCTACCGGCGGCAACAGGTCGACAACGAGCTGCTCATATCCAGGAAAACACCGGCCACGACCATGAAACAGACGCCGCACCTCGCCTGGAGAAATACTCAACTGCGCTGAAATTGTGTCAAATATAACCTGCATGAGAGTTCCGTTTAGCGTCATCACTTCGTAAAGAGTCGCGATTATAGTGATCCGACTATCAGCGAGCCAGTTTTTTATCCCTGAGATGGATAATGCAGTTGAAACTTAATCTCATCGCCTATATCTATATGAACAACGTAATTAATTATGAGTTACCACTACTATGATGCGAATCGGTCTTTTCTTGCTAACCAACCTGGCGGTCATCCTGCTGGCCAGTCTGACATTAAGCTTATTTGGTGTTGGCTCCTCACTTCAGGCTAACGGTATAGATCTCGATCTTGGTAATCTGCTGGTTATCTGTGCTGTGTTTGGTTTTGCAGGCTCTATCGTATCCCTTCTTCTGTCTAAATTTATGGCCAAGAAAGGTACTGGTACTGAAATCATTACTCAGCCACGAAACGCAGATGAGCAGTGGCTGCTGGATACGGTTAAAGAACTTGCCGACAAAGCACAGATCGGTATGCCTGAAGTAGGAATATTCCCGGCCCAGCAGGCCAATGCGTTCGCCACCGGGTGGAATAAGAACAGCGCGCTGGTCGCCGTCAGCCTGGGATTATTACAACGTTTTCGCAAAGAAGAGATCAAAGCGGTCCTTGCCCACGAGATCGGTCATGTTGCCAACGGCGACATGGTGACGCTGGCGCTGATTCAAGGGGTAGTGAATACCTTTGTCATGTTCTTCGCCCGTATTATTGGTCACTTCGTTGACCGGGTTATTCTCAAAAATGAACAGGGACATGGGCTAGGCTACTTCATCACTACTATCGTAGCAGAAATTATATTAGGCATACTCGCTTCAACCATTGTGGCCTGGTTCAGTCGTCGAAGAGAGTTTAAAGCAGATGAGGCCGGTGCTTATCTGGCGTCTCCTCATGCGATGATTGGCGCCCTGCAACGACTCAAAGCGGAATACAACGTCCCAGACCAGATGCCCGAGACACTGACCGCCTTTGGCATCAGCAGCCATATGAAAGGCGGTCTGATGGCTCTCATGGCCTCCCACCCGCCACTGGATGATCGTATCGCAGCATTACAAAACCGCTAATCATTCTAGCTATTAAAAAGCGCCCTGAAGGGCACTGCTGTCCCACAAATTTTAATCATAAAGGGATCCTCATTTGAGGGTCCCTTTTTTGTTTATCGGGTGGCAGTGGATTTAAAAGCTCAGATAAGGACTTACGCTCAAACAAGCTCAATTGCAGAACCCTTAATATTCGCTGCACCGTCCACCCTTTCTTCGCGCAATGTCGTGCATAAGCCAGTAGTAGATAACTGATCATTGCGATCCAGATCTGAGTCATTACCGCATTACGTGAACCGCCCAAGAAGGCTTTTATTTTCAGGTTTTGCTTTATCGCTTTGAAGAACAGCTCAACCTGCCAACGGTCTTTATAAATCGCAGCAATAGTGCTGGCAGCTAGCTTGAAATTATTGGTTAAGAAACGATACTGGCGCTGGGTATCGGGGCACGTAAAGCCTACCAGGCGGAGTTCTGGCACTCCCTGTTTCTGGGCATGGTTACTGGTCAGTCGAATGCGCTGATCATAATCAACTCCGACGCTCTGATAGCGCGTAACAACATCATAAACTGCATTCGGTCTTATGCGTGTGACAAAGCTAACCCCTTGTTTTGTTAGTGATCCGTACCAATTGTAATCGTTATATCCTTTATCAAACGCAACGATACTTCCTTTTGGAAAGCTGAACTGACGGCCTTTTATTAGTTCACTTTCTAAGCCGTGACTGAGCGCCGTAAACTCTGGAATAAGCGAGGCATTGTTCAAGCCGACATGTAATTTCATCGCCGCTTTAGTCTGGTGGCATTTAGCCCATGGAAAGAGTTTCAGCGATAAATCGATAACGCTGGCATCTAATGAATAAAGCGGGTTTTTGAAGCGAAATTTATGATTATTTGTTCGTAATGAGCAACGTTGTAATAGTTTGTAAAAAACAGCTTCATAGAGTTCGGCCGGTTGTTTTTCATTCAGTCGGGCCAGCGTTGTTCGAGGGATAGGCTTAGCACCCAGATGATACAGCTTATGCTGCTGACTACGGAGGCTGGATTCGATGTCACGCAGACTTTGACGGCCAGACAGCTGTGACATAGTCAGACCAATAAATTGATCCCAACGCGTAGCTGACCGAAGTTTTTGACCTTGATGATGCTCTTTAGCTAAGGCTTCAAATTCATGTCTTGGAAGCGGTTGCAGTAGTTGATGGAAAGCAGTGTTATGATGTGACAAAGCCTGAACCCTTTGTGATTAAAGTGTTTGGTCGCACACTCATTTTACTCACTTGGATTCAGGCTTTCTCATTTATTCCAAACTATGGGACAGCAGTGCCCTGAAGGGCGCTTTTTTTTGCACGCCTTACTAGCATTTATTTCGTTTTTCGCCATTCATTAATCTCGAAAATTATTCATCAGATTCTTAATTTACATATCAAAAAAATCATTTTACCCAGAAAAATAATGTCCCATAATCAGAATAGACGTGAACCTGCAAGGCAGGCAGGTTTGATCATGTGATTCATTAGTATCGGCTAGTTAAATTAAGCCATTTGCATGTGAGAGCGAAGCCATGACAGAGAAAGTAGAAAGCACAACAGCCGAG
>JAIBCZ010000213.1 GCA_024679645.1 Amphritea sp. | reverse complement strand
GAGTTTTACTCCTTCTACCGCAGTCTGAATGCCTATAAAGAAGCTTTTGGTCAGCAGGGCGATATCATGGTGTTAAAACCTGATAGTGAATTCTTCCGTTATCTGGGTAACCCCAACGGTAAGTGATCGCTATATGCTAATAGTTGTATAAAAAATACGCGGAATAGGCTGCACTAAAGCGCCTGTTTCGTGGTAGTATTCCGAACCGGGTTTTGACCCGGTTTTTTTATGTGGCGGCCTTGTCGTTGTGTTGAGGTGGGGAATGAATTCTGATTTATGGCATCAGTTACTAATTGGTTTCTGTCTGATGCTGGTGTTAGAAGGGATTGTTCCTTTTCTTTATCCGCAACGCTGGAGAAACCTTGTACATCAGTTAGCGCTGGTGAGTAATCAGGGGCTACGTATCACAGGTTTTATAAGCATGATGGCTGGAGTCATCTTGCTGTATATATTTAACTGATTCACTGTATTTCGGAGAGTTGCATGACGTTGGCAGAACGCTGGTTGTTACCAGACGGCGTCAAAGAGGTGCTACCGCCTCAGGCACAACAGGTAGAGTCGGCACGTCGCCGTTTGCTGAATCTGTATGATAGCTGGGGTTATGAATTAGTCATGACGCCGCTGATCGAGCATCTGGACTCATTATTGGTGGGTGTTGGTCGCGACCTGGAGCTGAATACTTTCAAAGTGACGGATCAGTTGACCGGGCGGATGCTGGGTGTTCGGGCTGATATTACTCAGCAGGTTGCGCGTATTGATGCGAACCGTTTGAGCTATCAGGGGCCTGTTCGCTTTTGTTACTGTAGCACGGTGCTACATACTCTCCCGGCTAACCCTCTGGCTTCTCGAAACCCGCTTCAGGTGGGTGCTGAGTTGTTCGGTCATTCCGGGGTTGCCAGTGATGCTGAGATAATCTCGCTGATGGTTGAAACACTGAATGCGATGCAGGTTAATCAGGAGCTGAGTCTGGATCTGGGGCATGTGGGTATATACCGTGGCCTGATCGGTGACGCTGGTTTGAGTTCTGATCAGGAAGCTGAGTACTTTGAATTACTGCAGCGTAAGGATCTGCCAGAGATTGCGTTTTTTCTGGATCAGTCGGATCTGACTGATGCTGTGAAGAATTATTTGGCGGTATTGCCAACATTGCATGGTGGTCGTGAAGTGCTGCAGCAGGCGCGTGACTGTTTTGCTGATGTTGATGAGTCAATTGTTGAAGCGCTGGATTATCTTGATGCCCTTGCGGTACAGATATCTGCGCGCTATCCGCAGCTGGATCTGTATTTCGATCTGAGTGAGTTGCGGGGCTATAACTATCATACCGGTGTTGTTTTTGCTGCTTATGTTCCGGCATTCGGACAAGCGGTGGCCAAGGGTGGTCGTTATGATGAGGTGGGGCGTGATTTTGGTCGTGCCCGTCCGGCAACCGGGTTTAGTGCGGACTTGAAAACTCTTGTGGAGTTGTCTGTCGCTAATGAAGATCTGGCGCGTAAAACTGTGCTGGTACCGGTTACTGATGATTCAGCAGCATTGGATGCTGTGGCTGAATTGAGAGCTCAGGGTGAGCGTGTTGTTCAGCTGTTAGATGAAGCGGTTGTGGAAGATGCGCAATCCTTTACTCATCAGCTGGTGCAGCAGGATGGAGCTTGGGTTCTCGAGAGCCTGTAAATTTTTAAGTTAGATTAAGAGTCAGAGACAACCAATGGGCAAAAACGTAGTTGTTTTAGGAACGCAGTGGGGCGACGAAGGTAAAGGTAAAATCGTTGACCTGTTAACAGATCAGGCGTCTGTCGTGGCGCGCTTTCAGGGTGGCCACAATGCGGGTCACACGCTGGTAATTGACGGTGAAAAAACCGTTCTTCACCTGATTCCATCCGGTGTGCTACGTGAAAACGTACTCTGCCTGATTGGTAACGGTGTTGTGCTGTCCCCGGAAGCGTTACTGAAAGAGATAAAAGAGCTGGAAGACAAAGGTGTGCCGGTGCGTGAGCGTCTGCGCCTGAGCCCTGCTTGTCCGCTGATCCTGCAATACCATGTTGCATTGGATGTTGCGCGTGAGAGAGCGCGTGGCAATGCGAAGATCGGTACTACGGGTCGTGGTATTGGTCCGGCTTATGAAGATAAAGTGGCGCGTCGTGGTTTGCGTCTGGATGATTTGATGAATCCAGAACGTTTTGCAGAAAAGCTGAAAGAAGTGATGGAATATCATAACTTTATGCTGCAAAACTACTACCAGGCTGAGCCAGTTAGCTACGATGCTGTGCTGAAGGAAGCGCTGGAGATGGCTGAAGTGATGCGTCCGATGGTGGCTGATGTTACGTCTATGCTGCACGGTTATCGTGAGCGCGGCGAAAGCATTATGTTTGAGGGTGCTCAGGGGTCGTTGCTGGACATTGATCACGGTACTTATCCTTATGTTACGTCGTCTAATACGACGGCCGGCGGAACTTCAACTGGTAGTGGTTTCGGCCCGTTGTACCTGGACTATATTCTGGGTATCACTAAGGCTTATACGACGCGCGTTGGTTCGGGTCCTTTCCCGACTCAGTTGGATTGTGCTATTGGTGAACGCCTGGCTGAGCGCGGTCATGAATTTGGTGCGACTACTGGTCGTGCCCGCCGTTGCGGCTGGTTTGATGCTGTTGCGCTGAAGCATGCGATTCAGATTAACTCAGTATCCGGTGTTTGCCTGACTAAGCTGGATGTTCTGGATGGTCTGGAAAGTATTGAGATCTGCGTTGGTTATAAAGATGCTCAGGGTAATGTTGTGACTTCGCTGAGTGGTAGTGAAGATTATGATGCTGTTGAGCCTGTATATGAGTCAATGCCGGGTTGGACCGAGACTACATTAGGTGCGCAGTCACTGGATCAGTTGCCAGCCGCTGCAGTCGCTTACATCAAGCGTCTGGAAGAACTAATCGGTGCGCCGATTGATATTGTCTCTACGGGTCCTGATCGTGTTGAGACGATTGTTCTGCGTCATCCGTTTGATGCCTGAATACAGGCTGTAAAGTGACAAAGAAAACCCGGCCTGGTGCCGGGTTTTTTTATATGTAAATTTTTTTGAGGCATAAAAAAACCGGGCATGGCCCGGTTTTAGTTGTAAGCACTGGCTTTGGTGTTTACTTAAGCTCGTCGCTCATTGCTGGGCGAATACTCTGTAATAGTGCTTTCAGCATTTTTGGATTACCTGCCACCAGGTTGCCTGATGTCTTGTAATGATTGTTGCCGGTAAAGTCAGCGAGGAGGCCGCCAGCTTCCTGAATCATCAGGATGCCTGCTTCCATTTCCCATTGATTGAGACCGATCTGAAAGAAGCCGTCAAGGCGTCCGGCTGCGGTATAGGCCAGGTTTAGTGCTGGTGAGCCACCGCTGTATATGCTGCCGCTTTCCAGGGTGACGTTTTTGAAGATCTCCTGGAAATTATCGAGATGGGTTTTATCGCTGCTGCGGCCAAAGAAGCCGCTGCCGATCAGAGATCCATCCAGCAGTTTGCGGTTGCTAACGCGCAGGCGCTTGCCGTTCATCTGTGCGCCTCTGCCCCGACTCGCTGTGAATTCTTCGCCCGTGATAGGGTTAAGAATAATAGCGTGCTCCAGCTTGCCGCGCTGGTGGCAGGCGATGCTTAAAGCAAAGACTGGCAAAGCGTTGGAGAAGTTTGAGATGCTGTCGATTGGATTAACTGTCCAGATTACATCACAAACCTTGTCTTCGGGTTTGTGGGTGCCGGTGTATTCACCGTTAATCTGGTGATCGGGGTACGCCTTATGGATCGTGTTAACGATAGTGCGTTCAGCTTGTTTGCAAGTGTCTTCGAGATATTCGCTGACGCTTGCTTGCTCAGATTTGATCAGATCAAGACGTTCTACTGAACGGGTGATCTGCTCACCTGCGGCGCGAGCTCCGCGCAGGGCGATATTAACCATCGGTTGCATCTGTAAATACCAATAAGGGAACCAAAGCGGGCATTATACAAAACAGTTGTCATATAAAGAACCGTTCGGGATTAATAGTTGGTAATTATCTGGTAAAATACTGGCCTTTTTTAATGCGGGCGGGTTACAAATGCTGAAAAACATCCGAATTGTACTGGTTAATACATCTCATCCGGGCAATATTGGTGCGGCGGCCAGGGCGATGAAAAATATGGGGTTGTCTGATCTCTGTTTGGTTGAGCCGCGAAAGTTCCCGCATCGGGATGCTGAGGCTCGTGCGGCGGGGGCTACTGATATTCTGGAAAATGCCCAGGT
>JAIBCZ010000006.1 GCA_024679645.1 Amphritea sp. | reverse complement strand
TGAACCACCCGTCGCCAGCATAGGATCGATAACCAGCGCCATACGCTCTTCCATATCACTGGTGAGCCGTTCAAAGTAAGTAACAGGCTGAAGCGTTTCCTCATCCCGATACAATCCAACCACGCTGATTTTAGCGCTGGGGATCAGATCAAGAACGCCATCCAGCATGCCGATACCCGCACGCAGAATCGGCACAACCGTTACTTTTTTACCTTTAATCTGCTCACCGGTCATCTCCCCACACCAACCTTCAAACTGGTAGGTTTCAGTGGTTAGATCTTTAGTCGCTTCATAAGTCAGTAAAGCACCCACCTCCGCCGCTAACTGACGAAAGGCACGAGTGCTAATATCTGCAGCCCGCATCAGGCTGATTTTATGTTTTACCAAAGGGTGATTAATTTCATGGATACGCATACTGAAGTCTCTCTTCAAGGCGACGATAAACAGGGGCATCAACCGGCAAATACACCAGATTCAGCCCAAAAATTTCAAATATCATACTCCAGCCTAAGCAGAAAGTCTTAGACCCCCAGCACAAAAAAAGCGCACCTAAGGTGCGCTTCTTTTTAAAGCCATTAAACAGTCACATGTTTATATGACATCAGAGCAACTCGCTACAAATACATAGCTACCCGTTTAACTCGTTATACAGTGCCACAAACTCCTGCGTAAGCTTGTGCTTTGGGGCAAAATAGATCAACGGTTTGCACTCGTTATGGGATTCTTTCATCTTCACCGAAGAGGAAATTTTTGCCTCCAGCACCGGTAAGTCATCATCTTTAAGCGTTTCGACAATATTTTTCGAAGCATTAGCGCGGGGTTGAAACTGATTAACCACAATACCTTCAATTTGTAATCGCTCGTTATGATCCTCCTGAGTCTCCTGAATGTTATACATCAGACTATAGAGCGCCTGACGGGAGAACTCATCACAATCAAACGGGATCAGACAACTATCCGCAGTGCAGAGAGCCGATAGAGTATAAAAATTGAATGCAGGAGGGGTATCAATATAGATCGCATCGTACTGTTCAAGATTCAGTAATGCGTCACGCAACTTATAGATCTTATGTTTCGCTTCCAGCTTTGCATGCAGATCACCCAACTCCGGATTCGACGGCAACAGATCAAGGTTTTCATAGGACGTAGAGTGGATAAAATCCGTAATCTCTTTTGGCCGCACCTGAAAACTCAGCGTCTGCTCAAAGAAATCTTTAATATCCCCCTCGGTATCATTCACTCGCTCGCCTAAGAGATAGTGACTGGTATTACATTGCGGATCCAGATCCACCACCAGCGTACGCTTTTTCTTGCTGGCGCTGATCGCTGCAAGATTGGTACTGATACTAGATTTACCTACACCACCTTTTTGATTAAAGACAACCCGAATCATACTGTTTCCCATATTTCAAAGCCCTGCTTATCTCTCAGCTTAACCCTGTTCCAGTAACGTTCGCAGATCAATAATTGCTGCATTCGCACGGGAGATATAGGAAGCCATCACCAATGAATGGTTTGCCAATAAACCAAATTCATTGCCATTCATAATCATCGGACTCCAGACAGTCCCCTGAGTCGCTTCAAGTTCACGAATAATCTGGCGCAAACTAATTAACGCGTTCTTCTTCTCAAGCGCATCGGCAAAATCGACCTCTACGGCCTGCAGAAGATGAATCAGTGCCCAGGCAGTGCCGCGTGCTTCGTAGAACACATCATCAATTTCTAACCAGCCGGTTTTTACTTCGAGCTCGGCTGCATTGCTAGTTGACTGGCGAGCATTTTCTTCGCCGGCAAGATCCGTATTAACCCTTTTCTGGCCAACACTGGCACTGAGCCGCTGAGACAGACTACCCAGTCGGGTAGATACATCCGCCAACCAGCCCCGCAGATTATCAGCGCGGGCATAAAACTGCGCGTCTTGCTGCTGAGAGTCAATCAGACGTGCTTCATAAGCGCGCAGGAACTTCAGTGATTTTTTATACTCCCCTTCGCTAGAAGGGATAAGCCAGCTGTTATTATCAAAATGGAGTAACGGCTCTGCTTCTTTTAAGTCCACATCTTCGGTTGACTGCGATTGGGAACGGCTAAAATCTTTTCGCATCGCCCTGGACATATCCCGGGCCTGTACTAATACGCCGAATTCCCAGTTAGGAATATTATCAAGCCAGACTCCAGGAGGGGTGCGGTCATTGGACAGATATCCACCGGGTTTTTGTAACAAGGTATCCGTAATGGTAATCAGTGTTGATACTGTTGCTGAACCGATAACCGGCTTCTCCACACCCTCAGCCGTTTGAATCAACACTGGCTGAACCTCAAACGGATCCGGCTCCTGACTCCACCAGACACCTAACACCAGACTCACCAGCAGATACAGCCCTATAACAATACCTATAGGCCCCATGAGCTTGAGTCCCGTCAGCCTGTCCCACAATTTCAACCACAACCGCTGTAACATATCCATGGTATTTCCTTTAACGATAAAGCACTTATTGCACCGCAATATGTCCGATTTTCCAGAGCGGGTCAATGCCAGACACCCTGTAAACAATGTTTAACTATACTATGACTTCCCCTCAGGTTGCGCCTGAAACTGCACTAGCCTGCCAATTGATGACCTGAAAGCGGGGCTGGAACAGAGATACAAGTTAAATTCTGATCAGAAACTATCCAGAACGTCGGGAAAACTGATGATAAAACACAATAAATAGTAAAGATGTTTACAGCGTTTATCTTTTACGGCAAAATATTGAGTCTTATATACCCATCGGTCGCGATCTTGCGTCATATGAGGCTAATTTAATGGCTAAAATACTGCTTCTTAACGGTCCAAACCTTAATCTGCTCGGTACGCGCGAGCCAGAGGTTTATGGTGCCGATACGCTACAGGATATTAACCAACGCCTCACTGTACTTGCCCAGCAGGCAGGTCATCAACTCGATAGCCTGCAAAGCAATGCTGAACATGTTCTTATCGAGCGGATTCACCAAGCCCGGGATGAACAAGTTCAATTTATACTGATCAATCCTGCTGCCTATACTCACACCAGTGTCGCATTGCGTGACGCATTACTGGGGGTTGCTATCCCCTTTATCGAGATCCACATCTCCAATGTGCACGCCCGTGAGTCATTTCGCCATCATTCCTATCTTTCGGATGTGGCTGTCGGTGTGATCTGTGGTCTGGGCGTCCGGGGTTATGAATTTGCATTACAATCCGCCATTAGCCGGATTGAGTCACTTTAACATCTGAATTGATAGAGAATTTCATTAGTATGGATATTCGCAAAGTTAAGAAACTGATTGAACTGTTGGAAGAATCCAACATTAACGAGATTGAGATCCACGAAGGCGAAGAATCTGTTCGTATCAGTCGTGGCTCCAACGTTGTTGCGGCGCCTGCCCCTGTCGCAGTAGCAGCTCCAGTTGCTGCTGCACCCGTAGCAGCGCCAGTTGCTGCGGCACCTGTGGCTGCGGCTTCCAACGACAACGCTGTTCTGTCACCTATGGTTGGAACCTTTTATCGCTCGCCATCTCCAACCTCTTCATCTTTTGTTGAGGTAGGGCAAACAGTTAAAGTTGGTGATCCTATCTGCATCGTTGAAGCGATGAAAATGATGAACCAGATTGATTCTGACAAGGCCGGTGTTGTCGAAGCAATTCTGGTAGAAGATGGCCAGCCGGTTGAGTTTGATCAGCCGCTGGTAGTTATCGTTTAAGTTATTCATCTGACAGGTTCACAACATGCTAGAAAAAGTTGTTATTGCTAACCGGGGTGAGATCGCTCTGCGTATCCTCCGAGCCTGCAAAGAACTCGGCATCAAGACCGTTGCAATCCACTCGACAGCGGATCGTGACCTGATGCATGTTCGCCTTGCAGACGAAGCTGTATGTATTGGCCCGGCATCATCTGCTCAAAGTTACCTGAGCATTCCTGCCATCATCGCTGCCGCCGAAGTAACCGATGCTATGGGCATCCACCCAGGCTATGGTTTCCTGGCTGAAAATGCTGATTTCGCAGAAAGGGTTGAGCAAAGCGGCTTCGCTTTTATCGGCCCTAAAGCGGAAACCATCCGTATCATGGGTGATAAGGTAGCGGCCATCGAAGCGATGCAAAAGGCCGGTGTACCCACCGTACCCGGATCTGATGGTGAACTGCCGGAAGATGGCAATGAAGTCATTGAGATCGCCCGCAGAATCGGCTATCCCGTTATCATTAAAGCAGCTGCCGGCGGTGGTGGCCGTGGCATGCGCGTAGTGCATAGTGAAGCCAGCCTGCTCAACTCTGTTTATGTGACTAAGGCCGAAGCTAAAGCATCTTTTGGCGATGAGACGGTTTACATGGAGAAGTTCCTTGAGAACCCTCGCCACGTAGAAGTCCAGGTTCTCTCTGACGGACAAGGCAACGCAGTACACCTGTATGACCGTGATTGCTCATTGCAGCGCCGTCACCAGAAGGTCGTTGAAGAAGCACCTGCGCCACATCTGGATCCGGACGCTCGCGCCAAAGTATTGAAGAGCTGTGTTGATGCCTGTAATGAAATCAACTATCGCGGCGCCGGAACCTTTGAGTTCCTTTATGAAAATGGCGGTTTCTACTTTATCGAAATGAATACCCGGGTTCAGGTTGAACACCCTGTCTCTGAGATGGTAACCGGTATTGATATCGTCAAAGAACAACTGCGTATTGCATCCGGACTACCACTTTCCATCAAGCAGGAAGACGTTAAGCTACTCGGCCACTCTATAGAGTGTCGAATTAACGCTGAAGACCCAAAAACCTTCATGCCCTGCCCGGGTAAAGTTAATCAGTTTCATGCGCCAGGCGGTATCGGTGTGCGAGTTGATTCACACCTGTATAACGGTTATAGCATACCGCCTCATTACGATTCCCTGATCGCCAAGCTGATTACCCACGGTGAAGACAGAGCAACCGCGCTTCGCAGAATGGAAATCGCACTGGATGAGATGGTAATTGACGGTATTCGTTGCAATATCCCTCTTCATCAGGAAATTGTACGAGATGCTAACTTCGCCGAAGGTGGTGTTAACATCCACTATCTCGAAAAGAAGCTGGGACTGGATTGAACCTAATCCGATTCTAACCATGAAAAAGCCTCCTCTGGAGGCTTTTTTTCGTTTGTCGCTCTTGCTATAAAGACTATATATCGTTGTTTATAAGGAATACTGAATGCCCTGGTTACAGATTAAACTGGATGTCCTGCCTGATAATGCTGATCAGTACGAAGATCTATTACTTGCTGCTGGATGCGCAGCCGTCACCCTGCAGGATAAAGAAGATCAGCCGATCTTCGAGCCGGACCTGGGCACAACACCTTTGTGGAGCAACACCGTACTGACAGGGCTTTTTTCCGCTGACCATGACCTGGAAGCGACAGAGCTCTTTCTGAAAGAGTCCCATCTCCAGTTATTTCCCAATATTCCTTTTCCGAGTATGAAAGCTGAAATTCTCGAAGATAAAGACTGGGAAAGGGAGTGGATGGATAACTATCATCCAATGAAATTCGGCAAACGTTTATGGGTCTGCCCTAGCTGGAAAGCAGTACCCGAACCTGATGCCGTAAATTTGATGCTGGACCCAGGCCTTGCTTTCGGTACCGGTACACACCCCACCACGGCTCTCTGCCTGGAGTTTCTTGACCAACTAGAGCTACAGGGAAAACAAGTCGTCGACTATGGCTGCGGTTCAGGCATCCTCGGCATCGCAGCGCTACTCCTGGGAGCTAAACACGTCACCGCGGTTGATATCGACCCTCAGGCACTGGATGCCAGTCTGGATAATCTACAACGAAACCAGTTACCAAAAGAAAGTCTGAAAGTATATTTCCCTGAAAAAACTCCTCAGAATCCCGCAGACCTGGTGGTTGCGAATATCCTCGCAGGGCCCTTGGTGCAACTGGCCCCAACCCTGTCCGCACTCTGTAAAACAGGTGGTCAACTCATACTCTCGGGTTTATTAAGTGAGCAGGAAGCTGAAATCAGAGAAGCTTACGGTAACGAGTTTGAACTGGACATCATCGCGGAGAAGGAAGGCTGGATCCGGGTGACTGGCTTAAAACGGTAATAACGCAGCATCATGGCTGATAACATCGTCACCGAATGTCCCGCCTGTACCACCCGGTTTCAGGTGACTCCGGGCCAATTAAAGATTGCCAGAGGCAAGGTCCGCTGTGGCTCATGCCTGGAGGTATTCAACGCTGAGGTTTATCGCTGTGATGACCTCAGTTCGCCGATGGAGACTCCTGAACAAAGCCATAAAGACCCCCTGTTTGATCAGATAGAGGTACCCGAGTTCGCGCCCCCCCGACCTAGTCCGACCGGCTTTGACAAACGCTACGCCCCCCCCGAAGAAGGTACTTTAGTTACCAACCAGCTAAATAGTGCCCCAGATGATGAAAATTCTGTTGAGCTGGAACAACCGGTACAGGAACTGATAAACACTGAGGACGCACATGATCATTGTCCTAGTCCCGAACAAGCAACAGCAGCACCTATTACTAATGACCCTGTTACTGATATAGCCGGCTTTGCCTCTACCCCTTCATCTGAAAAAGAGGCTTCACAGCAACCCTCAGAGACTACAGTAGATAACAATCCCCCGACGCCCCCCTCTGAAGACCATCGCAAAGAGCAAAGCCACAGCACCATCATCCTCTCAGTCTCAACCGATGACGGAGCTGCACCTAACACCGACGAAGCACCTGCAGAACGACCTGTATCAATTCCTTCGCCTGTAGCCGCTTTTCGGCCAGAGCCGGTGGTGATCAAAACAACCAGAGAAGAGCCCGCTTCCTGGGCCGGCTGGACAATCTGCACCCTCCTCGCACTCCTGCTATTGGCAAGCCAGCTTATGTGGTTTAACCGACAACAACTCAGCACCTATCCCGAACTGACTTCAATCTATACTACCGCATGTAAACATCTGCCTTGCCACCTCGAAGCAGCCCTTGTGCTTGAAATGATTGAAACTCAACAATTAGTCGTTCATCCACAGAAGGATTATCAGGGAGTGCTGAGCGTTACACTCTTACTAGAAAATAAAGCAACGTTTAGTCAACCTTTTCCAGCTATTCAACTGTCTTTCTCAGACCGTCGGGGACAACTAATCAGTCAACGGGCTTTTCAACCAACTGAGTATCTTAAAAACACTCAAATAGCGCCTGTAAACATGCCCGCTAAAACGCCGATAGAAGTCAGCTTCGATATTCTGGATCCAGGCCGCCGCGCTCTTAGCTATGAAGTCATTTTAATAATACCGACTACTATCCATTGACTCGGGTCTGCCACTTCCGAGGACACAAACACCTGCTTTACATAGCATTTTCAAATTATTTTGCAACAAGTCAAAACGACAAAAATGATCAAAAAAGCATCAAAAAGTCCTTGGCCCTCCCCCTCTGAAAGAGTATTATTGTCCGCCTTCAAAAACTGCAGTACAGCGGTTACCCAGTAGGTATCAAGGGCAACTATTTCTTAGAATTCGGGGTCAGCCATGTTTCAGATCGGAGAGCACACCGTTGACAGTCAGGTTATCCTGGCACCAATGGCTGGTGTTACCGACATGCCGTTTCGTCAGCTTTGCCGACGACTGGGTGCGGGAATGGTGGTTTCCGAAATGGTTACCTCTGATACCCGCCTCTGGAACACCCGAAAATCCAGTTATCGTTTGCAGAAAGATCTGAATGAAAGCTTACATGTAGTACAGATCGCCGGTGGTGATCCTGCCATGATGGCGGAAGCGGCCAGAGCCAACGCGGCTAACGGCGCTCATATTATTGATATCAATATGGGTTGCCCTGCTAAGAAAGTCTGTAATAAAGCAGCCGGATCAGCTCTGCTAAAAGATGAGATACTGGTAAGAGAGATTCTTGAAGCGACTATCGCAGCTGTTGATCTTCCTGTGACATTAAAAATTCGCACAGGTTGGGACACTGATAACCGTAACGGGGAGACCATTGCCCGTATTGCAGAAGACTGCGGTATTCAAGCACTTGCTGTACATGGCCGAACCCGGGCCTGTGGTTATAAAGGCGACGCTGAGTACGATACTATCGCCCGTATCCGTAACGCTATTGATATCCCACTGTTTGCCAATGGAGATATCAATACTGCTGAAAAAGCGCGGAAAGTACTGGACTACACCGGCGCTGATGCCGTTATGCTGGGTCGGTCAGCACAGGGAAATCCATGGATTTTCCGTGAGATCAGCCATTACCTCGCTACCGGCGAAGTACTACCCTCTCCGACCCGGAGTGAAGTCAGAGACACATTATTAGGTCACTTGGAGGCCCTGTCAGATTTTTACGGCGAATTTGCCGGTGTACGTATAGCCCGCAAGCATGTTGGTTGGTACCTCCGAAACAGGCCCGGTGCCGAATCATTTAGAAAAGAGTTCAATCAATTAGAAGAAGCTGCACTCCAGCAAAACGCGATCCGATCATTTTTTAGCCGAACGGATAAGGCAGAAGCCGCTGCCTGAGTGACAGTTCATTTTTAGGTTAATGCACGTGGATAACAATACATTGAATACACAAGTAATACATACAGAGAACATGGATGTTAAGGAACGCACTTTGCGCGACAGCGTACAGGTTTCTATGCATAACTACTTTCGTCAACTTGATGGACAACCGGTAACGGATGTTTATCAGATGGTACTTGCAGAGATTGAAGCCCCATTGTTTGAAGCCGTCATGACTTATACCCGCGACAACCAGACTAAAGCATCTGAGTTGCTGGGTCTGAACCGCGGTACGCTGCGGAAAAAGCTGAAGCAATACGGCTTACTTTAACCGATTACTTTTTTAACTTAATTCAGAAGAACTAAACCATGGCAGAGCAGAAAATCACTCCGGTTCGCCGCGCACTAATCAGTGTGTCAGATAAATCCGGAATCGTTGAATTCGCCCAGGCACTGACCCAGCGCGGTGTTGAGATTCTTTCCACTGGCGGCACATACAAACTGTTAAAAGACAGCGATGTACCCGCGATTGAAGTATCCGATTACACCGGATTCCCTGAAATGATGGATGGCCGGGTTAAAACCCTGCACCCTAAAGTTCACGGTGGAATTCTTGGCCGTCGCGGAACCGATGATACGATCATGAACGAACATGGCATTACGCCTATCGACATGGTGGTAGTAAACCTGTATCCCTTCGAGCAGGCCATTGCCCGCCCTGATTGCGACCTGCCTATGGCGATTGAGAATATTGATATCGGCGGCCCAACGATGGTTCGCTCTGCAGCGAAAAACCATAAAGATGTGGCTATCGTTGTTGCAGCAGACAACTACGACCGCATTATTGCCGAACTGGACGAGAACAACGGTCTGACTCATCCTACCCGTTTCGATCTGGCGGTGCAGGCATTTGAACACACTGCAGCCTATGATGGCATGATTGCAAACTACCTGGGCGCTATCACCGATGGTTCTGAAGAAGAGCCAGCAGACTTCCCGCGTACCTTTAACACCCAGTTTGTTAAAGCTCAGGAGATGCGTTACGGTGAAAACCCGCATCAAAAAGCGGCTTTCTATATTGAAGCAAACCCTGCTGAAGCCAGTGTGTCCACTGCCCGTCAGCTGCAAGGTAAAGCGCTTTCCTTTAATAATGTTGCCGATACCGATGCTGCTCTTGAATGCGTTAAGCCGTTCAAAGAGCCCGCCTGCGTTATCGTTAAGCACGCTAACCCATGCGGTGTAGCTATCGGTACAGACATTCTGGAAGCTTATAACAAAGCGTTCCAAACCGATCCTACTTCTGCCTTTGGCGGTATTATCGCCTTCAACCGTGAACTGGATGCAGTTACTGCTACAGCGATCGTTGAGCGCCAGTTTGTTGAAGTCATTATCGCGCCAAGCGTCACTCAGGAAGCCTCTGACATCGTTGCAGCCAAGCCGAATGTTCGTCTGCTGTCATGTGGTGAATGGTCTGCTGATCGTACCGCTCGTTTCGACTACAAACGGGTTAATGGTGGACTGCTGGTTCAGGACCAGGACCTGGGAATGGTTGATGTCAGTGAACTAAAAGTCGTTACAACTATCCAGCCTACCGAACAGGAGATCCGTGATCTGCTATTCTGCTGGGAAGTCGCTAAGTTTGTTAAATCTAACGCAATTGTCTATGCCCGTAATGGTCAGACCATCGGTGTTGGTGCTGGACAAATGAGCCGCGTATACAGCGCCAAGATTGCCGGTATCAAAGCCGCTGACGAAGGCCTTGAAGTTGAAGGTTCAGTGATGGCGTCAGACGCATTCTTCCCATTCCGTGATGGCATCGATTCCGCTGCCGCTGCTGGCATCAAAGCGATTATTCAGCCCGGAGGCTCAATGCGCGATCAGGAAGTTATTGATGCAGCCAACGAGCACGGTATGGCGATGGTATTCACCGGTATGCGTCACTTCCGCCACTAAGCGCGGAGCACACAGACAGAGCCAGTTAATCTGGCTCTTCTTTTGGCGGACGAAGTCAGGATAAAGGTAGAGATATGAACGTATTGGTAATTGGCTCCGGCGGCCGTGAACATGCATTAGCATGGCAGGCAGCTCAGGATAGCAAAGTCACTAAAGTATTCGTCGCTCCGGGAAATGCCGGCTCTGCGATTGAGCCGAAAGTAGAAAACGTCGCTATTGACGTAATGGACCAGGACTCACTGGTTGCATTTGCTAAAGAGAACGATGTAACCCTCACTATCGTTGGCCCCGAAGCCCCTTTGGTAGAAGGTATTGTTGACCGTTTTCAAAGTGAAGGATTGCGTTGCTTTGGCCCGTCTAAGGGCGCTGCACAGCTGGAAGGCTCTAAAGCGTTTACGAAAGACTTTCTGGAACGCCAGCAAATTCCAACGGCCGATTACCAAAACTTTACCGAAGTTGAGCCCGCCCTCGCATATCTGCAAAAAGTGGGTGCGCCCATTGTAGTAAAAGCAGATGGCCTGGCGGCCGGCAAAGGCGTTATCGTTGCGATGACACTGCAAGAAGCAGAAGAAGCCGTTAAAGATATGCTCGCTGGCAATGCCTTCGGCGAAGCTGGTCACAGAGTTGTCATTGAAGAGTTCCTCGATGGCGAAGAAGCCAGCTTTATCGTCATGGTTGACGGCACTAATGTTCTGCCAATGGCGACCAGCCAGGACCACAAACGCATGGGTAACGGCGATACCGGGCTGAATACAGGCGGTATGGGAGCATACTCCCCTGCCCCTGTGGTGACGCCAGAGATCGACCAGCGCATTATGCAAGAGGTCATCCTGCCTACCGTTAAAGGTATGGCTGAGGAAGGTAACACCTACGTTGGCTTCCTCTATGCAGGTCTGATGATCATGGCTGACGGCACACCTAAGGTTATTGAATATAACTGCCGTTTTGGTGATCCTGAAACACAGCCTATTATGCTGCGACTGAAATCCAGCATCGCTGAGCTGTGTAATGCAGCACTGGATGGAAAACTGGATCAGACTACCGCTGACTGGGACTCTCGTTGCGCCGTTGGTGTCGTTCTTGCTGCCGGAGGCTATCCTGGCGATTACGGCAAAGGCGATGTCATTAGCCTACCAACTGAGGTTGCTGAAGGCACTAAAGTATTCCATGCAGGCACCGCCCAGAACAATGGCCAAATCGTTACCAGTGGCGGCCGGGTACTCTGCGCAACTGCGATGGGAAATACCGTCACAGAAGCCCAGAAGCGGGCCTACGAGCTGGTTAAGAAGATCGACTGGAACGGTGTTTATTACCGGGATGATATTGCCTATCGGGCGATTGCTCGCGAGCAGCAGTAATCACTTTGCTCTTCGTTATAAACAGCCACTTTTAAGTGGCTGTTTTTTTATGTGCTCATTCCCCAAAAGCTACCGCAAAGCCAGTTTCAAGTTATAATCGCCAGTTAATAATTAACATCAATGCCTGATTAGCCCCTGAATGGATACTCCACCTATGACTCAGAACGGTAAAAAGCACATGCCTATGTTCATAGTTCGCTATTTGACACAGGCCATAATGATTGGTCTGTTTACCGCTTCCATCGCTGCCAATGGCGCAGATCAGCATGAAACTTTCTGTCAAAATGCGGGCGCTGACAATGATTACGACTGCACTAAAGCTACAGTATCTCAGGCTAATGCAACGGATATCGATAGCAAATTTAGTGCCTTAAGCAACTGGCTTAACGATCAGGAACAGACGTTAACAACACCAGCCGTAAAAGTAGGCATACCAGAATCGGCCAGACTCAGAGATAAGATAACATTTAACTCACAACTCTTAGCTGCCGAACTGAAGCAAGCACAACAATTACAAAATAGTGGCGATAGTAAAGGCGCTTTTGATAAGGTAAATAGCTACCTGGAAAGTAACCCAAACGATCTGAATGGATGGCTAATATACGGTATATCGTTAATCAACAAAAATAAGCTGGATGATGCCGCTGATATCTTCAATCAACTGATTCAACTCTACCCTGAATCTCCCGAACCCTATAATAACCTGGCAGTAATCCACGCCCGCAAAGGTGATAATGATAAAGCCGTTAAACTGCTATTACAGGCTTTTGAAACCCATCCAAGCTACGCCCAGGTTCAATCAAACCTAAAAGCTCTCTATGCCGCCCTCGCTAAGCAAGCCTACAATCGAGCTCTTAATCTGAATACAACGACGTTAAGTACACGAGCGGATCTCAACATTATTGACCAGGTATATCATCCAATAGAGAGATTAAATACTCCTTCAGCATCCGCACCAATGACGGGCCGTCCAGCGATAAACATCCCCCAGCCAGTCACAAACACCACAGAACTTATTATCGAAGAGCGGCAGGTATCGGACGGCGTAGTGCCGCCATTAAACCCGCAAGTAAATTAAAATAAAGCGATCTTAGTATCCCTACTAATACTGTCTCAGAATGCTGTAGCACGGGGTAACAGTTGGCATTGTTTTCGTGTATCAGCCTACCAACAAGCAAAACCAGATTTTATCTAATCTGACAACAATTCTCAGGTGGCTCAGCATTCAGTATGCGTATTCTTACCAATAGTCTCTTGAGTCTATAGAACGATCATAATCCACTTTTGCAAAGTCATCCAAGGGGTTAAAACACCTGATAATGAAAATATAGACACCTGATATAGGACTTAAAAACATTTAACCGGAATAATCACTAAAATTTACCATTTTCATCGCAATTAAAAACAAACTTCGCCTATTTATTCAATAGCTAGCAACAATTCAGTTTTATTCAAGAGTAAAATTTTTCTGATATTTTTTTTCGCCTTCACGCAGACATAAAGCCAAGATTTCACCCTCCGTTCTATCCCTTGCTACGGCTACTGATGACGCACTCTGTAGAATATACTTCAACGATTAAATCCCCCTGAACTTTATTTTTAGCGCTGCCTGACGGGCTGAACTTTCTGTAAAGCTGTGCTATCCAAGAGACAGACCTAAAAAAAACATTCCAAACCAAAAGATTGGAAAAGGTCGACAGGCTATTTGATCAGGTAGTTCCAAAGTTTGAAACGCGTACGGAGGATCCCGTCATGTTTAGACAGATGGAAAGCGCTGGTTTACAGGATCTCCATTTCTGGCAAGATCCAGATACCGGCTTGCAGGCAATAATTGCCATCCACGACACTTTTCGCGGACCCGCCATCGGTGGTTGCCGTTTTATACACTACACCGACACCGCCGCGGCGATTGATGACGCTATCCGACTGGCTAAAGGGATGAGCTACAAATCAGCCCTGGCAGGCTTGCCACATGGCGGGGGGAAATCCGTCATTCTCAAGCCAACAAAGCTACATAACCGGGATCTGCTGATGCAAAGCTTTGGCCGCTTTGTCGATAGCCTGGACGGACGCTATATTACAGCGATGGATAGCGGCACTCAGATCAGCGACATGGACAATATCGCCCGCTCCACACGCTATGTGACCTGCACTCAGGATATGGGAGATCCCTCACCATCAACTGCCCAAGGGGTATTTGCTGGTATTAAAGCCAGCCTTCAATATCGTCTGGGTAGTAACGATTTAGACAACGTTCATATTGCCCTTCAAGGATTAGGCCATGTTGGCTGGGCCCTGGCAATGCTGTTACATAATGCAGGAGCCCGCCTTAGTGTCACCGACATTGACCCGAAAAAAACCGCTCGAGCCAAAACGGAGCTCGGTGCAGTCGTTGTTTCGCCTCATGAAATCTATGATGTCGAGGCTGATATCTTCTGTCCTTGCGGGCTCGGCGCCATTATCAGCCCTGATACGATCAACCGTCTTCGGTGCGGCATCATCGCTGGTTCTGCCAACAATCAATTAGCAGATGATTCCATGGGAGAGGCACTCTATCAGCGTGGAATCCTTTATGCACCGGATTACCTCATCAATTCTGGCGGGCTAATATTCGTCGCCTTGCAACACGCCCGTCACCATGAGCAAGCGATTCGGCAGAAAGTATCAACCATCTATGATGCCCTGCTTGAGTTATACCAACATGCCGATACCGATCAACTATCCACCAGTCATGTAGCTGACATCAGAGCCGAAGCCATTATCCATCAAGCCAGCCTGAAAGCTCACCAGGCCGCATAAGGAGATAATCTATGGAAACCATATTTACGACTAATATTTCCTACAGCAGTTATCTGTCTGAAGCCGGCCTGCCGCTGCAACCACTACCCGAGTGGACACATACGCCTGACACACTGGTGCGTTACTACCGCAATATGGTCCTGGCCCGTCAGCTGGACAATAAAATCATCGCCCTACAACGTACCGGTCAGATAGGCACCTACGCTTCACAACTGGGCGCCGAAGCCATCGATATCGTGCTGGGCGACCTAATGGAAAGCAGCGATGTGCTGATTCCTTATTATCGTAATCACGCCCTGCAGATGCTGAGAGGCCTGCCAATGGCCGATATGCTCAGTTACTGGGGAGGCGATGAACGGGGTAATGCGTCTGCCGGAATGGGGGAAGACTTCCCCAATGCCGTCCCGATTGCGACTCAGGCACTGCATGCCACCGGTGTCGCCACAGCGTTTAAAATTCGCGGTGAAAAAAGGGCCGCCGTCACTGTTTGCGGGGATGGCGGCACCTCGAAAGGTGATTTCATGGAAGCCCTGAATGTGGCCGGAGCCTGGCAGTTACCGGTCGTTTTCATCATCAATAATAACCAATGGGCCATCTCTGTACCCCGCAGCCTGCAATGCGGAGCACCAACCCTTGCGCAAAAAGCGGTGGCAGCAGGTATTCGGGGGGAGCAGGTGGATGGCAACGATGTCATTGCGCTGCATGAATCGGTCAATGAAGCCTTACAGCATGCCCGGGAGGGAAAAGGGCCAACCCTGATTGAAGCTATCAGTTATCGGCTATCGGATCATACCACTGCGGATGATGCGACCCGCTACCGCAGTAACGAAGAGCTCAAAGCCGCCTGGGAAAGGGAACCCATAAAACGTCTGCAAACCTTTCTCCACGCCAAAGGATGGTGGGATGAGGTGCAAGAAACAGCCTGGCAGAACGAAGTGGGGCAAATCATTCAACAAGGTCTGACTGAATATCTGCAACGACCGCCTCAAGCGGCCTCAGATCTGATCGATCACCTCTATGCGAAACTGCCTGACGCATTGAAGGAGCAGCGCGAACGCCTGCTCCGCAACGCCCGGCAGGGAGGAAACCATCATGAGTAATCCACTAACCATCGTTGAATCGGTTAACCTTGCCCTGCGCTCTGAAATGCAAAAAGACTCATCCGTCGTGGTGCTGGGAGAAGATGTCGGGGTCAATGGCGGCGTGTTCCGCGCCACCGTAGGGTTACGTGAGGAGTTTGGTATCAAACGGGTCCTCGATACCCCGCTGGCAGAAACTATGATTGCCGGACTCTCAGTGGGCATGGCGGCACAGGGGCTGAAACCTGTCGCCGAGATCCAGTTCATGGGCTTTATTTTTCCCGCAATGGAGCACCTTATCGCTCATGCGGCCCGGCTGCGTCACCGTACCCGGGGCCGGTTACACTGTCCAATGGTACTGCGGGTGCCTTTCGGTGGAGGGATTCATGCGCCGGAACACCACTCAGAAAGCACCGAAGTCCTGTTTGCTCACACCCCCGGCCTCAGGGTTGTTATTCCCTCCTCCCCGGCACGCGCTTACGGCTTGCTGTTAGCCGCGATTCGCAATCCTGATCCGGTAATCTTTATGGAGCCCAAACGGATCTACCGACTGAACGCACAACCGGTAGAAGACAACGGTAAAGCGCTTCCTCTGGATACCTGTTACACCCTCAGAGAAGGTTCGGATATAACCCTGGTCAGTTGGGGTGCGATGATCAAAGAAACACTGGAGGCCGCTGATAAACTCGCTGAGAAGGCGATCAGCTGCGAGGTCATTGATCTTGTCACACTCAACCCGATCGACCACAAAACGATTCTCGCATCCGTCGCGAAAACCGGTCACTGCGTCATTATTCACGAAGCGCCGAAGAGCTGCGCTGTCGGCGCCGAAATATCAGCGACCATCGCCGAGCGAGGGCTGCTGAACCTACAGGCACCGGTCAGCCGAGTGACCGGTTATGACACCGTTATGCCTTACTACCAAATGGAAAACCATTATATGCCCAATACCGCCGATATTATCGAGGCGGTCACTGGCACACTGGAGTTCTCATGAAATATTTCAAGCTACCAGACCTGGGAGAGGGGTTGCCCGAAGCGGAAATCGTTGAATGGATGATCAGCGAGGGAGACAGCGTTAAAACCGATCAGATTCTGGCAACCGTCGAGACAGCAAAAGCGATCATTGAGATCCCCTCCCCTCAGGATGGCATCATCGCACATCTTTTCGGGCTGGCCGGAGACACGATTCATACCGGTGAACCGCTACTGGAATTTGCCGGTGAGGAAGATGACAGCGGAACAGTTGTCGGGGTACTGAAAAACGAGTCTGATGCTACCGCAACCGATCATTTCTTTATCGGAGCCGCACCGAGCACCCAGGCACACAGCCAAAAGATGACCCCGGCGGTGCGCTCGCTCGCCAGTCGCCTCAATGTCGAAACCGACAACTTGCAGGGCACTGGCCTCAACGGACAACTAACAACAGCAGACATTGAGCGTCTGGCTCGCACCGACCGCACCCATGGTAAAGCCGAACCACTGCGGGGGGTTCGCAAACAGATGGCCCGAAATATGGCGATGGCACATGCCGAAGTCGTCCCGGTAACACTGGTTGAAGATGCAGATATTCACGACTGGAGCCCGGATGAAGACACCACTATCCGGCTCATCCACGCGATTGCCGCCGGTTGCCTGGCAGAACCGGCACTGAATGCCTGGTTTGACGGTCAGCAGTTAGCCCGGCGGATACATAGCAAAATTAATCTCGGGGTTGCCGTTGATACCGCACAAGGGCTCTTTGTTCCGGTGGTTCGCGATATCGGTAATCGCAGCCTCAGCGACATACGCGGGGGTTTAAATCAACTTCGGGAGGATGTCATTAATCGCACTATTCCTCCCTCAGAACTGCAAGGCGGTACTATCACGTTAAGTAACTTTGGCACGATCGCAGGACGTTACGCCAGCCCGATTGTCGTACCACCTACGGTCGCTATTCTGGGTGCCGGTGTGATCCGGGATCAGGTAGTTCCCGTAACAGAAGAGATTGCGGTCAGACGGACATTACCGCTCTCTCTAACCTTTGATCACCGGGCAGCAACCGGAGGTGAAGCAGCGCGTTTTATGCGGGCCGTTATAGACGATTTAGCCAAAGAATCAATTAGTTAATAAAAAATATCACTACCAAAGCGAGGACAAAATAATTCTCAGATTTGCTACAAGCCAGTTATCCATGAACTAAACTTAAGATAGGAAAAAAATGAGAGAGACGTTATGAGCCCTTAATTAATTACGGGCACCGAATAAAGGAAGCCCGATAGAGTCAGTGATTGCAGGAAGGTGGCATATGAGTATTTTTGAAAAGTATAAGGCGCGTTACGACTCCAAGCAGGAAGAAGAATATAGCCTGCAGGAGTACCTGGACATTTGTAAAAACGATCCCATGGCTTACGCCAGTTCGGCAGAGCGACTGCTGGCGGCAATAGGCGAGCCAGAGATGATCGATACTTCCCGCGATCCTCAACTCAGTAGAATATTCTCCAATAAAATGATCCGTCGCTACCCTGCTTTCTTTGAGTTCTATGGCATGGAAAATGCGATTGAGCAGATCGTCGATTACTTTAAGCACGCAGCTCAGGGTCTGGAAGAACGCAAACAGATTCTCTACCTGCTGGGGCCGGTTGGTGGCGGTAAATCATCACTGGCTGAACGGCTGAAAGCATTGATGGAGCACATCCCTTTTTATGCCATCAAAGGGTCGCCCATTCATGAATCCCCCCTGGGTTTGTTCAACCCGGAAGAGGACGGTACGATTCTGAATGAAGAGTACAACATCCCCCACCGCTATCTGAAAGGGCTGATGTCCCCCTGGGCCGTTAAACGCCTGCATGAATTTGGTGGCGATATCACTCAGTTCAGGGTCGTTAAGCTCTATCCATCTATTCTCAACCAGACCGCCGTGGCTAAAACCGAGCCTGGCGATGAAAACAACCAGGACATCTCCAGCCTGGTAGGTAAAGTCGATATCCGTATGCTGGAGGAGTTCCCTCAACACGACCCCGATGCCTACAGTTTCTCAGGAGCGTTGTGCCACGCCAATCAGGGAATGATGGAGTTCGTCGAGATGTTCAAGGCGCCTATTAAGGTCCTGCACCCTCTGCTGACGGCTACCCAGGAAGGTAATTACAACAGCACCGAAGGGATGGCTGCTATCCCCTTTGACGGCATCATCATGGCCCACTCTAACGAGTCAGAGTGGCAGACATTTAAGAACAACAAAACCAACGAAGCCTTTATCGACCGGGTGTATATCGTCAAAGTCCCCTATTGCATGCGGGTCTCTGAAGAGGTCAAAATCTACCAGAAATTACTGGAGAACAGCTCTCTTCATAAATCCCCTTGCGCCCCCGATACGCTGAGTATGCTGGCTCAATTTACCGTACTCTCACGTTTGAAAGAGCCTGAAAACTCTAACATCTATTCGAAAATGAGAATCTACGACGGTGAAAACCTCAAAGATACCGACCCTAAAGCGAAGTCGATGCAGGAATACAAAGACAGCGCCGGTGTCGACGAGGGCATGGAAGGTATCTCCACCCGTTTTGCCTTTAAGATCCTCTCCAAAGTATTCAACTTTGACTCTACCGAGATCGCTGCCAACCCAGTGCATCTAATGTACGTATTAGAACAACAGATAGAACAGCAACAGTTCCCTCAGGAAACCCACGAAAAACTGATCGGCTATCTGAAAGAGTTTATTTCACCCAAATACATTGAATACCTGGGCAAAGAGAT
The DNA here is from genome assembly GCA_024679645.1 of Amphritea sp. Classification (GTDB taxonomy): domain Bacteria; phylum Pseudomonadota; class Gammaproteobacteria; order Pseudomonadales; family Balneatricaceae; genus Amphritea. The sequence goes on along the minus strand of JAIBCZ010000006.1, from coordinate 10,195 downwards.
TCAAACCGCTTATCTAGAATCCTATTCCGAATATGGCCAGAATATTTTTGACCGTTATGTCACCTACGCTGACTTCTGGATTCAGGATCAGGAGTACCGAGACCCGGATACCGGTGACATTCTTAACCGACAGTCGATCAGCGAAGAGCTGGAAAAAATCGAGAAACCTGCCGGTATCAGTAACCCTAAAGACTTCCGCCACGAGATCGTCAACTTTGTTCTCCGCGCCCGGGCCGACAATGATGGCAAAAATCCGGCCTGGAACAGCTATGAAAAGATGCGCACCGTAATCGAGAAGAAGATGTTCTCCAATACGGAAGATCTTCTGCCGGTGATCTCCTTCAATCCAAAAGCATCTACTGAGGACCAGAAAAAACACAGCGAGTTTGTCAAGCGTATGACCGAGCGTGGCTATACCGAGAAACAGGTTCGGCTGTTATCTGAATGGTACATCAGGGTGCGTAAATCCCAGTAAGGGGTTTACTAATGTTGGGCTGGAGCAGGAGAGCGCTGTATGAGTTACATCATCGACCGCCGCCTCAATGCGAAGAAAAAGAGCACCGTTAATCGGCAGCGTTTTCTACGCCGTTACAAAAAGCACATAAAACGCGCGGTAGAAGACGCGGTTAACACCCGCAGCATCCGTGATATTGACCAGGGCGGCCAAGTCAGTATCCCCACTAAGGATATTTCTGAACCGGTCTTTCATCATGGCAACGGCGGCGTTCGCGAGAGAGTCTTCCCTGGCAACAAAGATTTTGTCGTCGGCGATGAGATAAAGCGCCCTGAAGGTGGTGGGGGTGGCTCAGGCCAGGGACAAGCCAGTAACCAGGGTGAAGGGGAAGACGAGTTCACTTTCCAGATCAATCAGGAAGAGTTTCTCAACTTTATGTTCGAAGATCTCGAACTGCCTAATATGATCAAGAAACAACTGCGCGATGCCACCAGCTTTGAAGTACGTCGGGCAGGCTTTACCAGCGTCGGTTCACCGGACAAACTCAATGTCGTTCGTTCCCTGCGCGCCGCCAACGCCCGTCGAATTGCGTTATCCGGCAAAGAGCGACGTCAGATTCGCGAACTGAAGAAGGAGATCAAAACACTGGAAGGCTTGCTGCCAAACCATGATGCCGTCCTCCAGATTGCCGCCCTAAACGTAGAGATTAAAGCACTTAATAAACGTATCAAACGGATGCCGTTTATTGACGAGTTCGATCTTAAATATAACAACCTGATACGCACCCCCGTGCCCAGTTCAAAAGCGGTGATGTTCTGCGTTATGGACGTATCCGGTTCAATGACTCAGTCGATCAAAGATATCGCTAAACGCTTTTTTATCCTGCTCTACCTGTTTCTTACCCGAAGCTATAAGAAAATTGAGGTGGTCTTTGTCCGCCATCACACCCACGCTAAAGAAGTGGACGAAGAGGAGTTCTTTTATTCACGGGAAACCGGCGGCACTATTGTCTCCAGCGCACTGAATTTAAGTGCAGATATTATTCGTGACCGCTACCCTCCCGACGACTGGAACATCTATGTTGCACAGGCTTCAGACGGGGATAACTGGGATGGCGATTCACACCACTGCCGTGAACTACTTGAACAGCGCATTCTGCCTTTAGTGCAGTATTTCGCTTATGTAGAGATCACCACCGGCCCCCATCAGAATCTGTGGCTGGAGTATGAACAGATTCGCGAAAAGTTCGGCGAAACCTTTGCCATGCAAACGATTATCGAGCCCGCCGATATCTATCCGGTATTCAGAAAACTGTTCGAGAAAAAGGAGTGACCCTATGAAGCAGCGAGAGCCGATTTCCACCGGGTCAGAATGGACCTTCGAGCTGATCCAGAAATACGACGAAGAGATCGCCCGGGTTGCTGCCCATTATGGGCTGGATACCTACCCTAATCAGATCGAAGTCATCACCTCAGAGCAGATGATGGATGCCTATTCCTCCGTAGGCATGCCTTTGAATTACAATCACTGGTCGTTTGGCAAACAGTTTGTCTCCACCGAGCAGCAATACAAACGCGGTCAGATGGGCCTGGCTTACGAAATAGTCATTAACTCCAATCCCTGTATCTCTTATCTGATGGAAGAGAACACCATGACCATGCAAGCACTGGTAATCGCTCACGCTTGTTATGGTCACAACTCATTCTTCAAGGGTAACTACCTGTTCCGCACCTGGACCGACGCTTCTGCAATTATCGATTACCTGCTGTTTGCCAAGAACTACATTGCTAAATGTGAAGAACGCCACGGCGTTGATGCGGTAGAACAGGTTCTGGATTCCTGTCACGCTCTGATGAACTATGGTGTGAACCGCTATTTGCGCCCTCAGCCGATCACCCCTGAAGAGGAAAAAAACCGTCTGGAGGAGCGGGAGGAATATATTCAGCGCCACCTTAACCGACTGTGGAACACCATTCCCAAAAAAGAGGAAGTTCAAGAATCTGAAAGCCCTCGCTTTCCAAAAGACCCGGAAGAAAATCTACTCTATTTTATTGAGAAAAATGCTCCGCTACTGGAGCCCTGGCAGCGGGAACTGGTGCGGATTGTGCGCAAAATAGCCCAGTACTACTATCCACAACGTCAAACCCAGGTAATGAACGAGGGCTGGGCCTGTTTCTGGCACTACACCCTGTTGAACCACCTACACAATGAAGGGCTGGTAACCGATGGCTTTATCATGGAGTTCCTGCACTCCCATACCAGTGTGGTTTTTCAACCCCCCTTCGATGCCCCCTACTTCAACGGCATCAACCCCTATGCGCTGGGCTTCGGTATGATGCAGGATATTCGCCGTATTTGTGAATACCCCACCAAAGAGGACCGAAAATGGTTTCCCGATATTGCCGGCAGCGACTGGAATAAGACCCTGCAACATGCGATGCGCAACTACAAAGATGAGAGCTTTATCCTGCAATACCTGTCACCCCGTATGATTCGCGAGTTAAAGCTCTTTACCATTACCGATAACTCCACTCTCAGCACCCTGCAGATCACCGCTATACACGATGACAGCGGCTACCAGAAAGTCCGCGAAGATCTGGCCGCCAGCTACAACATCGGCAACCGGGAACCCAACATTCAGATCTATAACGTTAACGTTCGGGGAGATCGTTCCCTGACGCTACGGCACTATATGCATAACCAACAACCCCTCGGTGAAGATACCGAAGAGGTACTTAAGCATATTCATCGCCTCTGGGGATTTGAAGTACACCTGGAATCCGTGTCTCCCGAGGGCAGCATCATTGATGAACACCATTGCCCGCTACGCCCTCAGACAGAAGAAGTCGCCTGAGAAGGCGTTAGCAAACGAAAAAAAAACCGCCAAATGGCGGTTTCTATTCAGACGGGTGTTTTCAGGGTGTCCTGATAAGGTGGCCAGCCCATCGGCTTTCCGCCCAGCAGGTGCAGATGGATATGATAAACCGTCTGACCACCGTGGCTGTTACAGTTAAAGACTGTACGGTAGCCATCGGCAGCAAAACCCTGCTGCTCTGCGATCTTAGCCGCCACCATCGTCATATGGCCCACCAGCTCACAGTCCTCAGGCTCAATATCATTTACCGTTGCGATATGTTTGCGGGGAATAATCAGCGCATGGGTTGGAGCCTGCGGGCTGATATCGTTGAACGCGATGACCTTATCATCCTCATAGATAACATCCGCTGGAATCTCTTTATTCAGAATCTTACAAAACAGACAATCCATTAATCCAATCCTTCAGTCTTAAATCGATTACTGGATTACACCGCAGCGCTTCCCGGATAGCAAGCATCCAGGAACAGAACGTCGCTGCGCGACTTGTCAGATGGCACTACGTGCCTTGCTAGTGGTTAGACGTAAAACTCCGTTTTACTTGCTAGATAAGAGCATAAAACCCAACACCTGCGTTTTTCAATAAAACCTGATTTGTGCTGTGGTTTCAATGAGTCAGTACAGGTCATCCGAAACTTGACCGCATGCTGCAAGACGCTTGGCCTGAAAAATGGTTTTATCCCGATTTTTACCCACTCGTATAAAGCTCTACAGGTACACCGCTAACTTTATTGCGGCCGTTACGCTTAGCATGGTACAAGCAACGATCCGCCGCAGAGAGCAACTCGTCCCCCTGACTCACATCTAAACCTTGATCAATACTGCTAACCCCGATAGAGACTGTCACTTTAAGCAAGTTGCCTCGATAACTGATTGTCAGTTCTTCAATACGAGAACGTAGCCTCTCAGCCAATATCAATGCATCAGTTTGCGTCGTATTCGGTAATATAATGCCAAACTCTTCACCACCTAACCGACCAACTGCATCGGCTGTCCGTATGAAGTCTGACATGGCAGAAGCAACCATTTTCAACACGCAATCACCCGCATCATGACCGTATTGATCATTTGTCTGCTTAAAATGATCCAGGTCGATCATACAAAATGAAAGTGCAGTATTATATCGCGCGGCACGCTTCATTTCGGTCCTTACTGTAGATAGAAGCTGCCGTCGGTTAGACAATGCAGTTAACTCATCGACTGTTGCAAGTCGCTTCAGCTCAGCTTCGGCCTGCTGCTCTTCAATAAGAAGGCTAATAAAGTCTGCGGTACGCGCAATTAAATCAAGATCGCGGGCTACGGGAATAGTTGGTGTTCGATGGTAGATCGCAAAGGTTCCAAGTAAACGTCCCTTTTTACCGAAAATAGGTTCAGACCAACAACTTCCCAATTCATACTGCGCTGCGAGTTCCTTAAATTCTGCCCAGTACGGATGTTGCTGAATATCTCCGACTATGACCCGCTCCTGCCGAAACGCTGCGGTACCGCATGAACCAATCCCATCACCGATCTCAATTCCATTGATGACATCATTATATGCATCAGGTAACGAGGGCGCAGAACAGCTCATAAGATGCTGACCTGATTTATCGAGGAGTAAAATAGAGCACATAAACTTGGGGTTTAATGATTCGATATCTTTTAGAATCTTATCCAAAGTTGTATTTAACGACGCACCTTCTAATGTCGACTGCATCGCTTTAGCTCGAATCTCTTCCAAGGCAGAGATAAAAAGCTTCTGCGTTATATCAAAAAACGAGCTGACATAACCTTCGATCTCACCCTTATCGTTGTGGATTTCACCGATCGTCAACTGAACGGCATAATTTTGTCCGTCCTTGTGCCGATTCCAAAGCTCTCCATGCCACTCATGCCCATTGACCAGGCTGGCCCACATTTCTGTGTAAAATGCGTCATCTTGAAAGCTTGATTTTAATACCTGAGAGTTCTGACCTATAACCTCAGCGCGTGAGTAACCTGTTATCTCTTCAAAAGCCTTATTTACATCCAAAATAGCACCATGAACGTCAGTGATAGAGATAGCTTCACTTGTATTGGCAAACACACTGGCTGCTCGCCTCAACCCCTCAGCACTTCGACGTAATTGATGATTCCGCTGCCAAAGAAGCGAAAGAAGGGCAATAATAATGGCGAAAGATATTGCCATAGCGATTAAGCCGTCATGATGTTTACTCCATATATCTGAGAGAGTAAATTCGGGGCTTTTCTCATACGGAGGCACCCTCAGTATACGCGCCAGATTGTCAACAACCTGATAATCTGCGGGCGGATTAAAGCCTGCGATATTGGCGGCACGTGCTGCGGGATGACTCTTATCTAAAGCCAACAGGGCTGAAGCTACACGTCTTATCTCACCATCGGATAAATGCGGCAGAGCCACCAAAGGCCATTCAGGATACAAGGCTGTAGAACGGATGAAAGGGAAGTTCGGCTCAACTTTTTGATTCAGTATCTTGATCTTTGCGCTGTCTATCAAGCCTTTTTGAATCAAGCTTTCAATGACACCGCTGCGAATAAAACCCACATCAGCATCGTGGTCTAATACCGCTCGTACAACAACATCATGCTTTTTTAGAAACGATGTTGATCCCTTTAGCTCAATCCCGTGGTGAAGCACTTCGTAGATTTGTGCCTGATACCCCCCCAACGACCTTCGATCAGCTGCGGCGATTTGCTTCCCCTTTATATCTTCTAACGTATTGATATATAGGTTATCTGCATGGGTAAAAATGACACCACCAAAAGCGCTGACAGGCTCGCCTGAGCGCAGTACCACTTGTGTCAGCATTGCACCACTGAGTTCATGCGTCGCGCGCAGCTTTATGAAGTGACTTGGATTGGTCAGCAGCAAATCGATTTCATTGCGCTCAATAGCCTTTTCCACCTCGTCGTTAGCATAAGTTAGCGCTTTCACCCGAACATCGCGGTTGCCTAACGTGCTTTTGAGGTAATCGGCTAAAGGCTGGTAACGCTCCAGCATCTGCTCCTCGGGCAGGTAGGCCAAGACCCCTAACGTGAGCGGCTGACTTGCGAGTATTGCCTTAGGTATCAGGCAGATGTAAACAATGAGAGCAAACTGGAAAAAACGCACCAACATTAGGCGTTTAAAAAAACGAGAGTACATATCTTTACTACGCTATGCATTACTGGGAACCTTCCGAGTATACTCTTTTTACAACTATTTTGTTTAAATTATCCTGTAACAAATTAAACTAAAAACGTTATTAACGCTGACTTTGTGGGATATTTTCTGTAGATAGACAGCATGGAGTGCACTACCTATTTGTTTTAAATGCTCAATAATTCGTTGGCATACTGCCTGACAGCGTGGATGACTTTAAGAAAACTCGCCTTGAGCGATCTGCGCTTTTCAAAAAGACCATAGTTCAATTGTTCAAAACGAATAACCTGCGTTTACGCAGGTCATGCTGAGCAATTATCCAGGCATGATAAGTCCAAGACGACTATCACACTTTCGCCATTTTCCTCTGCAAATATTGCAAGCTGCCCATTTGCAGCACTCCATCTTTTAAATAAAGATAGCGTGTTTCGTTGACCCTATGAATTCACAGTATAAAGCAGAAACTCTAACTGCCTTTTTAAGGTGCTTTTTCTAGCAAGTCGCGTAGCGACGTTCGAGCGACTAGCCAGCGGTGAAGCCGCGATCTAGCCTCTCATACATTCCGCAAGTGCGTCATATCAAATAACGACCATTTTACCTTAAGAGCTCACCAGTTTAGTGAACTAATATATTGCACTGCGTCATAAGAAGTTCATACTCTTGGCATAGAGTAAATACACACGCTAATAGAGCGATATGTATCGGTTGTAACGCGGTGATCCTGCGCTATCAGCCATCGACATCCGGAGTAGTAGAATGATTCTTTCAGAAAAACCCCCTATCCATAATCAACTCGAATTCTTTATTGAAGAAGCGGTTAAAGCTCGCCCGGTGCGTACCGCAGTAGTGCATCCGGTTGAGCACAACGGTTTAATGGGTGCTGTAGAGGCCGCCGAACGGGGGCTGATTGAGCCTATTCTGGTGGGCCCCGAAGCGAAAATACGTGCCACCGCTGATAAATTCCAGTTAAATATAGACGGTTATGAACTGATTGACGTAGAACACAGTCACGCCGCCGCTGAACGTTCAGTGAGCCTGATTCGGGAAGCCCGGGCAGAAACCCTGATGAAGGGCGATCTGGGAACATCAGAACTGCTTAGTGCCGTTATTCATAAAACCCTGGGCATTCGTACTGAGCGTCGTCAGAGCCATATCTTTGTGCTGGACGTGCCCAATTACCATAAGCCGTTAATGATCACCGATGCAGCCATCAATGTAACACCGGATCTGCTGGTAAAACGGGATATCCTGCAAAACTCTATCGATTTCTGCCATGCACTGGGTATCAATGAGCCTAAGGTTGCTATTCTTGCCGCTGTAGAAAAAGTGAAACCTTCGATGCAAAGCACCATTGATGCGGCCGCCCTCTGCAAAATGTCAGACCGTGGACAGATTACCGGTGCTATTCTGGACGGGCCACTGGCGTTTGATAACGCCATCTCTCTGCAGGCGGCTATCGACAAACATATCACTTCGCCGGTTTCCGGCGATGCCGATATCCTCCTGGCTCCCGATCTGGAATCAGCTAATATGCTGGCGAAGCAGTTAATTTATCTGGCAAACGCCAAATCTGCCGGTATCGCACTGGGTGCCCGCGCCCCGATCATTCTCAATAGCCGTTCTGACGGTACGCTGGCTCGCCTGGCATCCTGCGCACTGGCATCCCACATGGTTCTACACCCGCAGGAGACTAACTAAATGAGCCTGATTCTGACCGTTAATGGTGGTTCATCCAGCCTGAAATGCGCCCTCTTTTCCCGTCATACGGGCAATGCCGAGTGTCTTTACCAGTTCAAACTGGCCAACATTCTTAATGCGCCGGTGATGAAAGTTGTCTCCAGCCTAGGCGAAACCCTGGAGCAGTATCAGTTGGACATGGCCGATGTCGCCACCGACAATCGCCACCAGGCCTGTCTTGATCAGGTTATCCAATGGGTGCACAAACAACTGCCGGATAGCCGCATCAGCGCCTTTGGCCACCGGGTTGTCCACGGTGGTGAAGCGTTCAGTGACCCGGTAATGATGACCGATCAGATTATGCAGCAGCTGGAGGAATTTATCCCTCTGGCGCCGCTACACCAACCCTATAACCTGAAACTGATCCAGGCGTGCCAACACCTGGAGCCAGCCCTCCCTCAGATCGCCTGCTTCGATACGATGTTCCATATCGGTCAGCCAAATGTGGAGCGCCATTACGCTATCCCTCGTAAGTACACTGAAGCGGGTATTCATAAGTACGGTTTCCACGGGCTGTCCTACGAATTTATCCAGCGCTCGCTGGATAACATCGGTCGCGGTGCTGAAAGCGCTAAAACCATCGTTTGTCATCTGGGGGCTGGTGCCAGCATGTGCGCCGTCAACAATGGCAAGTCTATCGCATCAACAATGGGCTTTACCGCGGTAGATGGCCTGCCGATGGGCAGCCGAACCGGCAATATTGACCCCGGCGTTCTGCTGTATCTACAACGCCACTATCAGATGGATGCGGATCAGTTGGAAAGCTTTCTCTATAAAGAGAGTGGCTGGCTGGGCGTATCGGGGATTAGCGCCGATATGCTGGAACTGGAACAATCTGATGCGCCGGAAGCAGAAGAAGCGATCGCCATGTTCGCCTACCGCGCAGCACTGGAGATCGGCCGTCTTTCTGCCGCCCTGCAGGGTTTAGAGCAACTGGTCTTTACCGGTGGCGTTGGTGAAAACGATAACAAGCTGCGCAAGCGGATCTGCGATCAGCTGGAGTGGTTAGGCATCAAATTAAACAAAAGCGCCAACAAAGAGGGCGAAGCTATTATCAGCAAAGCCTCCAGCCCTGTTGTTGTGCGGGTGATACCGACCAATGAAGAAGCGATGATCGCGCTGCATGCCGAAGAAGTTTTGGGCAAAGAGTAAAACTTCTTCGAGTGGCTAGACGTTGCTTCGCAACTTGCTAGTGGTTAGACGCGACTGCGTCGCTTGCTAGAAAAAACATAAAGAGAGAGCCTGTTGGCTCTCTTTTTTTGTGGTCAGGATTACCCCGGGTGAATACATACAGTGTAAAGTTAGGTTAAAACGGGTTACTTTAGAGGTTACTAATCTATAATTAACCTTTAATTCCATGTCGGCCTTTCTTTGCCAACACTGTCTCTTTTCTATATCCAGGACTAACGGATTCAGTCATGAAAAAGCTACTGAAACAACCTATTACCTTTCTCTTCGTACTGGCTATAGGCGTCGGCCTGACCGTTCTGATGGTAAAAAACAAACCTGAAGTAAAACATGATAATGCTGAGATGCAGGCGCGTACGGTCAATGTTATTCGGGTGCAGGCAATGCCCTATCGTCACCGGGTCAGTGCATACGGCAATGTTGAACCCGCTGTTTCACTACAGGGAAAGGCTGAGTTAAATGGCAAAATAACCTACCTTCACCCCAAGCTGAAACAGGGCAACAGTATTGCCGCGGGCACTGTGGTAGCGAGAATTGATGTAGATGATTTTGTCGTCTCGCTGAAACAGAGCGAAGCGGACCTGAAAAGCAGTGAATCCACCCTGCGTCAGATTGAGGAAGAGCAGAAAACAACAGCACGCTCGCTGAAATTAGCGAAAGATAATCTGCGCGTTGGGGAGAAAGAGCTGACCCGTATTCAGGATATCTGGAAAAAGCGTTTAATAGCCCGTTCAACCCTGGATACAGAAGAACAAAAAGTCATTCAACTACGCCAGTCTGTCAGTGATCTACAGGGGCAG
>JAIBCZ010000157.1 GCA_024679645.1 Amphritea sp. | reverse complement strand
ACCGCCATAGATAATGCCCATACCGGAGCCTCACAGGCACATAAGGGGGTCTGCCCTGAATCAATTTTTATCAATAAGCAAGGCGGGGTAAAGCTAGCAGACTTCGCCTTCGACGATGCGATGACAATCGCCGGAGAGCTTAACGATAGTCCATCTTCACACCTGGCTTACCAGGCCCCTGAAACATTTCATCCCGCCCCGGTTACTACCGCAGCTGACATCTACTCTTTTGCCTGTATTGTTTATCAACTTCTCAGCGGTAAAGCACCGTTCAAACCTTTGGACGACGAAACATCCCGGGTCCGAAAGGAATTAAAAAAACCCTCTTCGCTGAATCAGAGTCAATGGGAAATTCTACAGTCTGCTTTTTCAACCGATCCAGATCAACGGCCCCATAAAGCCGCTCTGTTATTCAAGCAAATACTCGATGTTTCCGATGATAATTCTGATGAGGAGTCCCCTGAACCCTTAGCAGAAACACCTCGTAAGAGGTGGAAGCTTGGCAGATTCAGTGTTCCTCAATGGTCATTACCCGCACTCATTTTCTGCTTTGGTTTCCTTCTGGGCTTTACTATCGCTTTCTTTCTCGGCCTACAAAACACCAACCAGGTTGAATTGGCGCTCAGTGAGACGCGTACTGAGCTTAAGCAAGTTCAGGAAGACATAGCAGGCCTCCAGAAAACATTGAATACTGAACGAGAAGAAAGAACCTCTGAGACAGAGAAACTGCAAACAGCACTAAACAATAAGATTAATGAAGTCGATACGCTGCACAAAGAGTTATTAGATATAAAGTTTGCAGATCCGGACAAACTCACTGTTTTCACCGATCAGCTGCCGGAAGGCTTTAAAGGACCTCAAATGGTGATTATCCCGCGGGGTAGCTTCACCATGGGTGACCAACAATTGATTGGCGATGATAATGAGCGGCCTGCCCACCAAGTCATTATAAGTCATAGATTTGCCCTATCCCGAAATGAAGTCACCTTTAACGATTATGACTATTATGCACGCACGATGGGCCGGCCACTGCCTGCAGATGAGGGCTGGGGACGTGGCAACAGACCCGTCATCAATGTCAGCTGGCTCGAAGCAAAAGCATACGTACAGTGGTTATCTTTACTCACCGGCCAGCCTTATCGCTTACCTACTGAAGCAGAGTGGGAGTATGTTGCCCGCGCCAACACTAATACCAATTACTGGTGGGGCGACGAACTGGAGCAGGAACGTGCAGTATGTAGTGAGTGCGGAACGGAATGGGATGGTCGGAAAACGGCTCCAATTGCCTCATTCCCTCCTAATTCATGGAGCATTCATGATATGAACGGTAATGTCGATGAATGGGTTGAGGACTGCTATCAGGACTCTTATTTCGAGGCACCAAAAGATGGTTCTGCCATGATCGATGGCCTTTGTGAATTCAGAGTTATGCGAGGCGGCTCCTGGTTTGATATCGGCCGCGTCGTGCGTTCATCAAGCCGTTATCGCCACCCCCCTGGAAGCAAGAAAAATAGCTGGGGGTTCCGCATAGCGCTCGACCTGCCCGATAACACAACTGAGGAATAGTTGATGTATAAACACCTTACATCAGGCCTGAACGCCAGCTTGCTATGTACGCTCTTAATAAGCGCTCCATTAGTTCTGGCAGACCCGCTAACAGTGAATGTAGAAAAACAGCAAGATCTGAGCATCACTCTCTACAACCAAAACCTGGGACTGGTACGGGATGTTCGCAGCCTGCCGCGTATTAACCCAGGTCAAGCTCTCTATATACATGATGTCAGCCACCAGATAATGAGCCAGACACTGCAGGTTGAAAACGCAGGTAAGATTCTGGAACAAAACCTGAATAATAATTTAATTTCAGTCGCTTCATTACTACAGGCATATACGGGCAAACAGGTTCAGCTGGCCCGTTTTAATAGTGTCAGTGGCAGCGAAACGATAAGCAATGTCCAGTTATTAAGTGCTAATGGACAATTCGCACTGGTCGACCATAAAGGAAATATCGAAACAATCCCGGTCAATCAGCAAGGGTGGCGTTTCATCTTTCCAACAATCCCGGAAGGTATGCAATCCCGTCCCAGTCTGGAGGTACGTTCTGAAGGAACCAGTAAAGCCAGCGACGCAACTCTCACTTACTTAACCCGCGGACTCAGTTGGCAGATGGATTACGCACTGGTACTTAACAGCCAGGGCGACCGGTTAAACCTCGATGGCCTGGCCACCCTTAACAACCAAACCGGCGTAGATTTCCGTGATAGCAAAGTTTTGCTGATGGCAGGTCAGGTGAACCAGCCTCCCGAGCAACTTATACGCCGACATAAAACAGCGATGGTGATGGCCGAATCTATGGCTGACAGTGGTGCTCCTGAAGCCTTTCAAGACTATCAGCTATATCGTCTGCCACAACGAGCAAGCTTACTTAATGGCCAGACCAAACAGGTCAGCCTGATCAGTGCTGAGCAAGTTAAGGCTGACAGACGCTATCACTACCAGATGCAGGTTTACCCCGCGCTTGACCGACAACATTACGATCAGAAACCTGATATCAAAGTCAGCTTTACTAATACACAAAAGCAAGGCCTTGGATTTCCGTTACCGGCGGGGAATGCGAGGGTTTTCAGCCCGGACAGGGACGGTAATCGTCACTTCATTGGCAGTGCCAGAATTCGCAATACCAGCAAAGGTCAAAAAGTTGAGTTACCAATTGGTAAGGCTTTCGATCTGACCGTTAAGCGGCAACAGACCCTGTTTAAGAAAAATTATGATACTTTTCTGACAGGCCATGAACTGGAGCTCATTAACAGCAGCGATCAGACAAAACCTATAGTCGTTACTGCCAATTTTCAACAGGACTGGAAAATCACCGATAGCAGCCATCCTTACACTAAGGTCAATGCCGGAAAAAACCAATGGATAATCGATCTTCCGGCTGACAGTACTATCCGGCTGACATTTAAGACTGAATTAAAGAAACCCTGAAGGTCTGAAACTTATAAACCTGTCCGACAACTCAGTCGGATAGGTTCAACTATGAAGCTCTGCTTGCTTCAAGTTGATTGAGCCAGTAAGCGGCATCGACGCCTGACTTCTCTTTCTTAAGCTCGCCATGAGTATAAACATCTACTAACCGTTTTATCGCTAGCATATGACCGGTTTCAGCCGCTTTATGGTAATACTTAACCGCCTTATCCGGGTCAACCGGATAGTTTTGATGTCCTTCCTCGAATATTTTACCCATTTGATAGGCGGCTTTACTGTCTCCTTTATCTGCCGCCCTTTCAATATAGATAGCGCCCTGTATTCGATTCGTTATCCCCTCACCGCGAAAAAATAGCAGGTGGCCATACACAGAGAGTGCCCGAACGCTGCCGTAATCAGCAGCATAGCGGAACAACTTCATAACAAACCGATGTTTTGCCCGGGATTTTTTTAGCAAAGGAAAACGAAACAGCTGGAAGGCAATCCAACCTAATAAAGGAGCAATTGAAGTCATAAACAAACGCATCTGATTACCGTCTTACAAATCTGTAGAAAGCCGATACAATATCAGAATTCTCTAATATTTAAACAGGTAAAATTAATCGCTTACTTTCTCACTAACCTGAATGTCTGTTACCTTCAGGCTTGCCATACTCAAAAGTTTAGGCTTAAATCATTATCAGTTTAACTATAGTAAATTCATTTTTTATATCTCAGAGGAATAAGCTTAGCGACAATAGCTATTCTTTGAGCAGCACCGGAGAACAGATAGCCGGTCAATCATTAAGTCGTTACAGGAACCCTAATGAAAACATTTGAAGATAACTCCCTGACGATCGGTGAAACACCGCTGGTCCACCTGAACAGAATGGCACCAGGGAAGAAAATCTACGCCAAGCTTGAAAGCCGTAACCCGGCTGGCTCGGTGAAATGCCGGATTGGTGCAAATATGATCTGGGCTGCGGAAAAAGATGGCTCTTTGAAACCCGGTATGACTCTGGTGGAGCCGACTTCAGGCAACACGGGTATCGCACTTGCATTTGTTGCGGCTTCCCGGGGTTATAAACTAGCCCTCACAATGCCCTCGTCTATGAGTATTGAACGACGCAAACTAATGAAAGTACTGGGTGCTGAGATCATTCTGACAGAACCTGCTAAAGGGATGAAAGGCGCTATTGATAAAGCTCAGGAACTGGTTGACAGCGACCCTGATACCTATCTGATGCTACAGCAATTTGAAAACCCAGCTAACCCGCAAATCCATGAACAGACCACTGGCCCGGAAATCTGGAAAGATACCGATGGTCAGATCGACATGTTAGTGTCCGGCGTGGGTACCGGTGGAACAATCAGCGGTATCTCCCGCTACATCAAACAACATAAAGCGATCACCTCAGTCGCCGTAGAGCCGACCGTTTCGCCGGTTATCAGTCAGACGCTGAACGGTGAAGAGGTTAAACCTTCTCCCCATAAGATTCAGGGTATTGGTGCTGGTTTTGTACCTAAAAATCTCGATATGTCTATTGTCGATCAGGTAGAACAAGTCAGTAATGAGGATGCCATCGAAATGGCCCGCCAGCTGATGTTGAAAGAGGGTATTCTGGCAGGCATATCCTGTGGTGCCGCATTAACAGCAGCGATTCGGTTAGCCGATCAGCCAGAGAATACTGATAAAATGATCGTTGTTATTCTTCCCGATTCAGGCGAGCGTTACCTGTCGACAGCACTGTTTGACGGAATGTTCACCGATAACGAGTTGGTGCAGTAGTCTGTTCAGTGAGTAAAAACATAAAAAAACCGGGCCCGGCCCGGTTTTTTTTATTTACAATGTAACGTTCTTTAAGACACCATTTTCCGAATCTCATCATGACTTGGAAAAGTAGAAAGGTGGTCTACAAAAGTTCGCCCATCACTCAGCTTACGTACGGTATACCAGCGCGCTTTGCGCTCATCACCTTTGAAATGCCCATCCACTTCAAAGTTTTCGCCGTCCACGCCCAGCACCGCAATAGTTTTTTTAATCGCCTCGGTATGCATAACAGGGCTCCGTTTTTATTATATTGTCGCTATGTATTTGGCAGACCTATACCTTTCAGACGGAAATACTCATAAGAGCGATAACGCCTCAGAACTGCCACAGTCTATCCTCCAGAATACTGTACATATTCCTTAAAGATTAGCTTAAAACAGCTGTTTTACAAGCCTGTGACGCTTTGCAGAAGCTTTTGTGACAACCGAGCCACGTACTGTTGCCAAGACAAAAACACTCGACATCAAACACTATCGCAGAGACTCAAGCCACTCTATTGAGGGAGCAAAAAAAGCCTGCCCGGTTACTGCCTGGCTGTAATGCAGTAGATGATCATGGTTCCCTGCACCATCACCCAACACCATACTTTCGAGCATCTGTACAAAGGCTTTGGGAGAACGGCCATAAGAGGCGAACATCAGCCCCCTTTGAGTCAGGTTTCCATAGGGCATACTGTGCCGCAGTATCTCAACAGACTGACCGTCAGCATCTTT
>JAIBCZ010000043.1 GCA_024679645.1 Amphritea sp. | reverse complement strand
TGACAGTCAGCGGGCAGATCTGTGTAAAGACTGTAACAGTGCCTGCGATGCGGCCTGTCCGATGCGATTACCGACGCGCAGTATTAAACGTCGAAAGTTTACCTGTACTCAATGCAGTGAATGTATTCATGCCTGTAATGAAGTACAGAAAGATAACCCCGATGGCGGGTTGTTGCACTGGACGCCGGGAGACCAGCGTAGGCAGACAGATAGTGACCGGATGATACCTGCCATCAATATTGAAAAGTCTATAGGGGACGAATGATGACCGCCGCTGAAATTCCGCAGCCCGCGATTCCCGAAAAAATATTGCCGGGCGACTTTGCTGTCTGGCTGTTTATTCTGGCGGAGCTCAGTGTGTTTGCGCTGCTGTTTATTCTCTATGCCATTACCCGTGCCCGTTTTCCTGAGATGTTTGCCGAGGGCCAGGCAAATATCAATATCAATGCGGGCCTGGGTAACACTCTGGCATTACTGACCAGTAGTTACTTTGTGGTGGCGGCGCAACAGGCCCTGCTGAAAAACAGGTCAAAAAGAACGGTGTGGAATATTGTTCTGGCGCTGTTAAGCGCCTGTGTTTACCTGACGATAAAAGGCTATGAATATCTGCATGTTGCTGAACTGGGTTTTGGTCTGAGCAGCAATGATTTTTACTTTTTTTACTTCGGTTTGACCGCGTTTCATATGTTCCATGTGATTCTCGGCATGCTGGTCTTGATTGTCCTGGCGGTGAAGGTGGCGATGGGCAGCTATCATGCAGAACGGATGAGTGAATTTGAAAGTGGTGCCTGCTATTGGCATATGGTGGATCTTTTATGGCTGATTCTGTTTCCGTTGGTGTATGTACTGCATGGCTGAGGTTAGCGAATGAGTAACGTTGTGGATGCAAAATTTACCGGGCTAAAGCTTATTTTCTTGTGGTGCCTGCTGATTGCCATGACCATTGCCACGGCCCTGTTGGCTGAACCCTATAAGGTAACGATCGGATTGGTGGCTATTGTTCTGATGGTCACCGTGGTTAAAGCGAAAGTGCTGGTGGATTCTTTTATGGGGCTGAAAGATGCCCCTCTGTTTTGGCGAGCTATATTATTGGCGTACGCACCTGTTTTGGGGCTGATTATCACCCTGACTTACGCCTTCTGAAGATTGAAAGGAGTTAGAGTATGAGTTCTGTTACTCAGCTGGATAAGCAAGAGGCATTACCGTTTTACGAACCTCAGGGAGACGAGGTTGAGCTCTTTATGCATGCTTATGAGCATAAATTGCCGGTATTGATTAAAGGGCCAACGGGTTGTGGTAAAACCCGCTTCATCAGTTACATGGCGGAGAAACTAAACCTGCCGCTCTATACCGTGGCCTGTCATGATGATTTGAGTGCGTCTGATCTGGTGGGACGTCATTTAATCGGTGAGGGTGCAACGGTGTGGAGTGATGGCCCATTAACCCGGGCAGTAAGAGAAGGCGGTATCTGTTATCTGGATGAAGTGGTTGAAGCGCGCAAAGATACAACTGTGGTGATTCACCCGCTGACGGATGACCGGCGTATCCTGCCGATCGATCGGACCGGTGAAACCCTGCATGCACCGGACAACTTCATGTTGGTGGTGTCTTATAATCCAGGCTACCAAAACTTACTCAAAGGGATGAAACCCAGTACCCGTCAGCGTTTTCTGTCGATGAGTTTTGATTATCTGCCCGCTCCGGCTGAAGTTGAAGTGCTGCTCAACGAGACGGGGTTGGACAGAGCGATGGCTGAGCGTTTGGTAGTGCTGGCCAATAGCCTCCGGGAACTAAAAGACCAGGATCTGGAAGAGGGCGCGAGTACTCGTCTCTTGGTATATACCGCGACGCTCATTAACACTGGTTTCGACCCGGTTAAAGCTTGTCGGGCCGGTATGATTGAACCGCTGACGGATGATCCGGATATTGTCGCCGGGCTGATGGAACTGGTACAAGCTGCCTTTGGCAGCTTCGAGGGTTAAGTCTTTGCCAGCGGGCAATAAATCAGCTGCGGGAGCCGCATTGCGATGGAAGAACAGGTAGGTCAGATATGGGACCGCTTAATCACCCGTGTAGCAAAACAAGGCTATGCGGACGCGGCGGTGACCCTGGATCAGGTTAAAGCCCCGCTGGGTGTGTTTTTTCGCGCCCTGGGGGGCGATAGTGCGCTGCGTGTCACTGCGACTACAGCAACCCTGCATAAAGCGCGCAGAAACTGGTTGCAGCGGATAGCGGGTAGTGGACATAAGGTGGAATTAGCCTGGCAGGATGAAACCTGCCTCTACTTACCCGCTCAGCTCGATGTGTTTCCGGATGAGCAGCTTAACCGCGATCTCTATTTCTGGCTGGCGGCGATGGCCGGGGCACGTGTTCCCGCAGAAACACATCGAAATCAGAACTGGATTGTGGATAACCAGCAGCGCACGCTCTACACCCTGAGACAATTTCGTGGTTTGCATCAGCGCTACCTGTCGCTGGTGCGGGCTTACAGTCTCCTGCGTCCTCAGCCTGAAAAACTAAAACCTGAAGCGGCTGCAATGGAACGGGCCATCCAGCAAGCCCTGATTGAGCCCGGCTCGGTAGCAGAGTTACCGGAAGCCGGTTTTGCACCTGATCCCGTTCCTTTATGGCTTCACCCTGACCCGCCGCGTAGTGCGGGACTGCTCAATTCCGACGATACTCAGGACCGTAATGCTTCCAAAGGTGAGACTCGGCAAACACAACAGCGTCGTCGTCAGGCTGAACGCGTTGAAAAGCCAGAAGAGCAAGGGTTTACGATGGGTGTACGCCATGAAGCTGATCTGTTTTCCTTTGCTGAATTCTGCAAGATGGATCGGGCGACAGATGAGGAGGATGACCTGGATCAGGCTGAAAGTATCGCCAATGATATCGATAAAATGTCGGTCACCCAGGATAACACCACGGTTGCAAGTCGCATCAAATTCGATCTGGATCTGCCCTCAGAGCAGGAAGACGATATTCCCCTGAGTGAAGGTATGCTGTATCCCGAATGGGACTTTAAGAAAGCCCAGCTGTTACCCGACCAGTGCCGGGTGATACCGATGATGAGCCGTAATGCGGTTGATTGCGATCTCCCCGAGCACCTGCAAAAACCAGCCCGCCGATTGCGTCGCCAGTTTGAAAGTCTGTCGGCCCGGCCGCAATGGATTCGAGGGCAGTATGAAGGGGATAAACTCGACCTGGATGCTTACCTCGATTATCGGGGCGCGATGAGTAGCGGTGGTACCGACTCTGCGGGTGATCCCCGGCTGTATTATCAGAAGCGTCCGCTGGTACGGGATATGGCTTGCCTGTTACTGGCAGACCTGTCGTTGTCGACCGATGCCTGGGTAAACGATAATAATCAGGTCATTGATGTGATTCGCGATTCGGTGCACCTGTTTGCAGAGAGCCTGCACGCCAGCGGAGATCAGTTCGCCATCCATGGTTTTTCGTCCCGCCGGCGTCAGCATGTCCGGGTCAACTGCATCAAGGATTTTAATGAAACCTATAGTGCCAAAGTGCGTGGTCGGATCGCCGATATCAGCCCTGGATTTTATACCCGGATGGGCGCTGCGATCCGTCATGCAACTGATTTGCTGGGTAAACAGTCGGCCCAGAAGAAGCTGTTGTTACTGTTAACGGACGGCAAACCCAATGACCTGGACCGTTATGAGGGCCGCCACGGGGTGGAAGATACCCGTAAAGCGATTCTCGAAGCCCGTAATCAGGGATTGATCCCTTTCTGTATTACTATTGATGAAGAGGCAAACCAGTACCTGCCGTATTTATTCGGACATCAGGGCTATACTTTTATTCGTCAGGCAGAACAGCTGCCTAAACGTTTGCCGCAGCTGTATATGACCCTGACCGGGAAACTGCTGGGTGGATAATAATGTTCGATTAGTCTGGCTGTTTTGCCAGCGAACGTTATGATGGCCTCTCTCTTTTATCGGTAACAGGTGAATCGTTCATGCAAGAAACCAGATTGCAGACAATTGTCAGAGAAGACGTTCTGTTTTCGTCTCTGACTGAGAAGGCAAGGGACAACCTGTGTCAGCACTGCCATATCATCAAACTTAAAAATGATGAGACCCTGTTTCACCAGGGGGGCGATGCAGTCAGCTTTTATATCGTTCTGGAAGGCAATATCAAACTATACCGGGTGTCGCCGGACGGTCAGACTAAAGTGATCGAAGTGATTAAAAAAGGCGGGGCCTTCGCCGAAGCACTGATGTTTATGGAACAGATCCGATATCCGCTGAATGCCGCGGCTATGGGCGCGAGTGAAGTGCTGGCGATACCGAATAAACTGTATAAAGAGACGCTGCTGAAAGAGCCGCAGTCGGCACTCAAACTGATGGGCAATATGGCCGTTAAGTTGCATCGCCGGATCAATGAGATTGAGATTCTGACCTTACAGAACACCCGGCACCGGTTAGGCAATTACGTCTTTGGTCTGGCCCCCGACCCCGCAGCAAAACAGTGTGTTGTTCAGTTACCCATGGCGAAGCAGCTGATCGCATCCCAGCTGGGTATGCAACCGGAAACCTTCTCCCGTCTGATGAAAGAGATGAAGGTTCAGGGACTGATCGAAGTAAATGGCGCTGAGATCCGGGTAAATGATCTGCAGGGACTGCTGGCGTTTGGGCACTGATTTTATTTCGGAAGTATAAGTGGGCTCTGTGGTGCGTCTTTTCAACCACAGAGGACACGGAGCACACAGAGGAAAGAGAAGGCGGCTAGGTTTGCTCTAATCCGCCTCCTTCAGCGTCTATTGGCTACAGGAGCCTTTTTTTGCCATTGCTAACTTTAGTGACAACTTGCGAGTAAAGACTTCCATCATATTCCTTATCTAATTGTTAATGAAACATATTAAGGTGGGATTCCAGAGGTATGTCTTGAGCGGGTGTTATCGTGGGAAGGTAAAGCCTGACAGGCTTATTTGGGATGTGCTTGTGTCAGGCTTTTGTGTGATGAAACAGCACTGTTTGTTTAATCGCGATAGCAAACAGTGGCAGAGTGGCAGCCATCAGTAGCGGATATAGATAGCTGTTTTCAGGCAGACTGTTTGGCATCAGAGCGCCGGGGCCTGCTATCAACAGGGTGATGGACATGTTGATGCCGGCGAGCAGGTTGGCCTTCTGTAAGGCTTTCTCTTTAGTCATCAAGGCGGCGAGTAGCATCGTGGCTGAGACAGCAACGGCGAGAATCTGGGTGTAGAGCTCACCCTGTTCCATCCGCCGTAGCAGTTCAAACAGTGCAAACAGTCCGATGAGCCAGCGGCCCCAGGCCGCACGCTGCCAATGCTGATTGCGAGTACTCACCAACATGACGCTGGCCAGTAGCGGCAAGGCGGCATAATAGGCCAGATTGGCGAACATCCGGTGCAGGGTTTCAATATCACTGCCAGCCTGATTGAGCAGTAGCTCAGCCAGTGCTGACAGGGCGATAAAGAGGGCGCTTAACGCGCCCGCCTGCAGTGTTGTCCGGGGTGAATCCGGTAGCCGCTGGGCACTGTTTTGCAGTTGAAATGCGGAAAATAGTGCGCCGATCAGCAGTGCGCCTAATGCCAGGTTGAGCAAGTGACTTACTCCGCTGCCAGTTTAGCAAAGACCCGGCCAGCCGCTTCGATGGTGGCGTTGATATCATCTTCGGTATGGGCCTGCGACATAAAGCCTGCCTCAAACGCTGACGGTGCCAGATAGATACCCTCTTCCAGCATGCCGTGGAAGAAACGGCCGAATTTATCGGCGTCGCACTTCATTACCTGATCAAACCGGGTGACCTCTGGCTGATCGGTAAAGAACAGACCGAACATACCGCCTACCTGACTGGTGGTGAACGGCACGCCGTGACGTAGCGCCATCGCTTCAAATCCCTGCGCCAGCAGCTCAGCTTTTGCGCTGAGCTTCTCGTGGAAACCCTCTTCCTCAAGTGCGTTCAGCATGGCCAGGCCAGCAGCCATTGCCAGTGGGTTACCCGACAGCGTTCCCGCCTGATATACCGGCCCCAGTGGCGCAATATATTCCATGATCTCCCGTTTACCGCCGAAGGCACCGACCGGCAGTCCGCCGCCGATAACTTTGCCCAGCGTAGTCAGATCAGGAATGACACCGTAATGGCCCTGTGCGCCGGTCAGCGAGACCCGAAAACCGGTCATCACTTCGTCGAGAATCAGCACGCTACCGTATTCATCACAGATCTCACGTAACCCTTCAAGGAAGCCTGGTACAGGAGGGATGCAGTTCATGTTGCCAGCGACCGGTTCAACGATGATGCAGGCGATCTCAGAGCCCGCTTCGGCAAACGCCTGACGAACGTTGTCCAGATCGTTGTAGGTCAGGGTGATAGTATGCTCTGCCAGACTGGCAGGCACGCCCGGAGAGCTAGGCTCACCCAGTGTCAGCATCCCGGAACCAGCCTTAACCAGCAGCGAGTCCGAGTGACCGTGGTAGCAGCCCTCAAATTTAACGATTTTGTCCCGGTTAGTGTAACCGCGTGCCAGACGTATGGCGCTCATGGTGGCTTCTGTACCGGAGTTTACCATTCGCACCAGGTCCATGCCTGGCATCATATCGCAGACCTTATCGGCCATTTCTATTTCGATGGCGGTGGGTGCGCCGAAGCCCAGACCTGATTCCATAACCCCCCGAACCGCATCCATAACCGCGGGATGGGCGTGGCCCAGAATCATTGGGCCCCATGAGCCAATATAATCGATATAACGCTTATCATCTTCATCGTACAGATAGGCGGCTTCGCCCCGTTTAAAGAAGATCGGCGTACCGCCCACCCCTTTAAAAGCGCGTACCGGTGAGTTAACACCACCTGGGATATGGGCCTGTGCGGCCTGGAATAAAGATTCTGAACGGGACATGTTGGGCTCTCTTAAATTCGTATCGTAAGCGGATCAGTCGAACTGGCTGTCGAACTGTCCGGCCTGGGTGCAAATATCATCACTGGCAAACAAACTGTGTATCACCGCGATCATATCCGCACCGGCGGAAATTACCTGACCCGCATTATCCATATTAATGCCTCCAATCGCTACTACCGGAACGGGGAGGTTTGATCTGGCTTCACTGAGCAGACTAATGGGGGCGGGGGTTGCATCGGGCTTGGTACTGGAACGGAAGAACGCGCCAAAGGCGACATAATCGGCGCTTTGCTGGCAGGCGTTGACCGCCAGTGCCAGCGAACTATGGCAAGTGTTGCCGATAATCGCCTCAGAACCCAGATAGTCACGGGCCTGACTGACAATACCGTCGCTTTGTCCCAGATGAACCCCGTCGGCGTTACTGGCTTTGGCCAGCTCTATATCATCATTAATCAGCAATGGCCGCTGAAACTGATGACAGAGATCTGCCAGTGCTTTAGCTTGTGTCAGCCGTTGTGGGTGATTATTGGATTTGTCGCGGTATTGAATGATGTTGGCTCCGCCTCGCAGCGCGTTTTCCACCTGGTATAGCATCGCATCGGTGGTAGGCATCAGTGTGCTGTCGGTAATGCCGTAGAGGCCCTGCAACTGGAATTCTTTCATAGCGTGTTTAAACGGCCTTTAAGCGAGGATCGGTTGGGGTCATTGATTGGTCTTCTGGGTGTAAAAATGTTCCACCGAATCCCGGGTGATAATGCCCGCGATCTCATCATTAAGATGTACGATATACAGCGCATCCAGGCGCTCGAAATTCATCTTGTCGAGAGCTTCTTTGAGGGTTGCCTGTATCGGTAAAGAGGCGATATCTTTGCGCACCGCAGGGACTTCTGTCAGGTCTAACTCAAGATCCGGATTGAAACCATCCCGCTCACTTATCCGATCAATAAAGTATTCCAGATCGGGGGGGAACAGAATGTACCGGGGTACCGCTTTTTTATCTTCCAGAATCAACCAGTCGGGCCGCTGTTCCAGAACTTTAATGGCCGATTCGCAGTTGACCCGGGTGCTGCAGCGCACATAACTGGAGCACATGACACTGGAAACCCCCAGCCGGGAAAGAGCCTGGGTGATAGGTTCCTGCCGGTAATCCAGGCCCTGAGCTTTGAGAGACGTGAGAAAAATTGAGGGCTGTTTGAAAAAGTAGCGGACTGTTGTACTGGCGACAACAATGGCGATCATACCCGGGAAAATAATATTCGGATTACCGGTCAGTTCGAGCAAGGCGATGAGTGCGGCTAAGGGGGCGTTTAGTACGGCCCCCATCATCGCTCCCATCCCTAACATGGCGTAGAAACCGACGCCTGAATTAGTTTCACCGGTGAAGTGAGCAACTAATACAGCAAAGGCTGCACCGGCTATAGCACCGATATAGATGGTTGGGCCAATCAGACCACCAGGAATACCCAGGCCGAGTACGACAGGCGTCAGCAACCACTTGGTTAACAGCAAGCCAAGCAGCAAAGTCAGCCCGGCATTCCCCTGTAACACTTCAGAAAGGGTGTCGTAACCCAGTCCCATCACTTGCGGATACCAGAGTGCGACAGTGCCGGTGAGTAATCCGGCGATTAATAATTTAACGCCCAGGGATATAGAGGTTATTTTCTGAGTCAGGATCATGATACGAATAAATCCTGCCGCCAGCAGGGCGCAGATAATCCCCAATAAAACTACAAAGGGGATCTCTGCAAGAGACTGAATTTGCAGAGCGGGAATGGTAAAAATGGATTCATCACCATGGGTGACCCGAATTAATAGTGCTGCGGTGACTGAGGCAACCAGTACCGGCGTAAAGCCGATAACCGTGTACTCCATCAGGATGACTTCCATTGCAAAAATAACCCCGGCTAAAGGGGTGTTGAAGGCCGCAGAGATCGCTGCAGCGACACCGCAACCGACTAATAATCGCAAGGAGTTATTCGGCAGTTTCAGCGTTTGACCGACCAGGCTGCCGCAGGCGGCACCTAAATGAATCGCTGGACCTTCACGCCCTACTGAGTGGCCACTGACAATGGCAATAGCTGCCCCAAAGAACTGTACCAGCATGTTTTTCGCGGGGAGATGGCCCTGGTGGTAACTGAGACGCTCCAATACATGCACGACACCGACTTTACGGGTGGCAGGCAATAGTTTCCAAAGTAGTAAAAATGTGACGATGCTTCCGACTATTGGCAGAGCAAAGCGCAACCAGAGCGGCAGCCCTTCAAAGTTTTCACTGTTATTGTCGGGTAGCCAGGTTTCCAGGGGTAGTTCGATTATCAGACGAAATGCCAGAATGACTAATCCAGTCGCCAATCCGGATAAAATTCCCAGCAGAACTAACTGCGGCAGCGCCTCCTGATGGGCCAGGCGGTTGCGGAAATGGGTGAATGATAGGGAGTCTTTGAACATTTATACTCTGATTCGCCTGTTTTAACGCCACTTTTAGAGTGCCGCAATAGTAATGCCCTTCAAGGGTTTGTATCATACGCAGGCTGAATAGAAAACTGTAGAAACAATTGTGAGGTCAAAGTGATCAAAGTAGGTATCGTAGGCGGCACCGGTTATACCGGCGTAGAGCTGCTCAGATTGTTGGCAAACCATTCCGGCGTTTCGGTTGAAGTAATTACCTCTCGTTCCGAGGAAGGTGTGCGAATTGATGATATGTACCCGAACCTTCGCGGTCACTACGATCTGCAGTTTACTGTCCCTGATGTTGAGGCGTTGTCTGAGTGTGATGCGGTCTTTTTTGCGACCCCTCACGGGGTGGCAATGAAAATGGCGCCGGAGCTGGTTGAGCGAGGCGTGAAAGTGATCGATCTGGGGGCTGATTTCCGGATTAAAGATCTGGAACTCTGGTCACAGTGGTACGGCATGGAACATACCAGCCCGGAATTGGCGGCTAAAGCGGTTTATGGTCTGCCAGAAGTTAATCGTGAAGCGATTAAAGGTGCGCAGATGCTCGCTTGTCCGGGTTGCTACCCTACGGCGACACAACTGGGCTTTCTGCCATTAGTGGAAAATGGCCTGATCGATCACCGTCGCTTGATTGCGGATGTTAAGTCCGGTGTCAGCGGTGCAGGTCGTGGTGCGAATATTGGCTCGCTGCTGTGCGAAAGCAGCGAAAGCATGAAAGCATACGCGGTAGCGGGTCATCGTCACCTTCCTGAGATCAAGCAAGGCTTGAGTGAAGCGGCGGGTCGTCCGGTTGGTCTTACCTTTGTGCCTCACCTGACGCCGATGATTCGGGGTATCCATGCAACGCTTTACGGGAAATTGAAAGATCCTACCGATGGTCTGCAGGAGTTGTTTGAAGCGCGTTACGCCGATGAGCCTTTTGTTGATGTGATGCCCGCCGGAAGTCATCCGGAAACACGCAGCGTTAAAGGTGCGAATATCTGCCGGATCAGCGTGTTCCGTCCGCAGAACGACGATACGGTTGTGGTGCTCTCTGCGATTGATAACCTGGTTAAGGGTGCTGCCGGTCAGGCAATCCAGAATATGAACATTATGTTCGGTCTGGATGAAGCTGAAGGGCTCAAACACGCAGGAATGATGCCGTAAGGGTAAAGTCTATACTTGACTAAATTGCTTGGTTAAATGGATAATACGCTATTGGTATGTATGAGAGATGTAGGTGAAACAGATATGACAGAGACGACTGACCAGCAGCTGACGATGGTTTTTTCCGATTCAGCAGCGGCTAAGGTAAAAACTCTGATCGAAGAGGACCAGAACGATAACCTGAAACTGCGGGTATACATTACCGGTGGTGGTTGTGCGGGCTTCTCTTATGGCTTCACCTTCGATGAGGCGGTTGCGGATGATGATACGCTGTTCGAGAATGATGGCGTGAATATGGTGGTTGATCCGATGAGTTACCAGTACCTGGTAGGCTCGGTGGTGGACTATAAAGAAGGGTTACAGGGTTCACAGTTTGTGATTGATAACCCGAATGCAACAACCACATGTGGTTGCGGTTCGTCCTTCTCAATTTGATTTTTGCACAGACCTGAAAAAGCCAGCATATTGCTGGCTTTTTTGTTTTCTGAAGGTCGGATATTTAACCGCCCCAGTAAATTGCGCCCAGTGGTCTGAAGCCTTTTGCACCGGTGACCTCGGGTATATTGCAGCTCTCTTTGTTTAGCGTGCGGTAGGCAAGCCAGGCAAAAGCAGCCGCTTCGACCCAGTCAGGATCGAGCCCCAGCTCGGCGGTATCACTCAAATAGTGAGGTTGCAGCAAGGTCGATAGTCGAGCTCTCAGCTGGCGATTGTGGCTGCCGCCGCCACAGAGAAATACCTGCAAATTGTCCAGCTGGTGGCGGTTAATCGCATCGGCGATGGTGATCGCAGTCAGTTCCAACAGGGTTGCCTGTACGTCTGACGGTTCGGGTGTGCTGGCCAGTGAACGGATATTCTGCTCAATCCAAAGCGGGTTGAACTGCTCCCGTCCGGTACTTTTGGGCGGGGTTTCACTGAAGTAGGGGAGTGAGAGCATGGTGTTCAGCAGCTCAGGTATCACTTTTCCGGTGTTAGCCCACTGACCGTCGGAGTCATAATTTTTTTGCTGGTGGTGTTGTATCCAACTATCCATCAGGACGTTACCCGGACCGGTGTCGTAGCCCAGTATTGGCTTTGTCTGATCCGCTTCAATGATGGTGAGGTTAGCCATACCTCCGATGTTTACCAGTATTCTGTTTTTCCCGGAGTGGCGAAACAGACCATTATGAAAGGCTGGTACCAGGGGAGCACCCTGGCCGCCCGCGGCCATATCCCTACAGCGGAAGTCAGCAACGGTGGTTATTCCGGTGAGTTCTGCGATGGTGTTTGGGTCGCCAATCTGGAGTGTGAACCGTTTTTCGGGGCGATGACGAATGGTTTGCCCATGACTGCCGATCGCGGCGATCTGATCGCGGCTAAGCCCGTGACGCTCAATTAAGGTGTTGGCCGCTGAAGCGAATAGCTCACCCAGCTCAAGGTCAAGACTTCCCAGTTGGTCTATTTCGTTATCACCAGGATTAAACAGTACCCGGATGCGGTTATCGATAGCGGGTGGAATTGGCTCGCTGTGGGAGGCAATCAGTTCAAATGAGGGTTCGAATCGGACTGCGACGGCATCAATACTGTCGAGGCTGGTGCCGGACATTAATCCAATATAGATTTGAGCACTCATGAATATTCCTGATTAATGTTCCCAGAATTGTTGCAATGCTGGCCTCAGTTTGACACCGAGGCCAGCTGTGTTGCTTTGAACTGTTCCAGTTGAGCCAGTGATTCTTTAGCGGTAACGAAGAAGTTTTCCTTTTCGGCTTTAGGTATCGGCGCGGCATGGGGCAATTTAACTGTTTGGGGGTTCTTATGCACACCATTAACGCGGAATTCATAATGCAGATGCGGGCCGGAGGCCAAACCGGTCTGACCAACGTAGCCGATGACATCACCCTGACTCACTCTGCTGCCGCTTTTCTGACCGCGGCGATAATTGTTCATATGGCCATATAGCGTGGTGATATTACCACCGTGCTGCACAATGACGGCTTTTCCATAACCGCCTTTGGTGCCGCGCCAGATTATTTTGCCATCGCCGGCCGCTTTGATAGGTGTGCCGGTACGGGCTGCATAATCGGTGCCTTTGTGCGCCCGGGTTAAGCCTAATAC
>JAIBCZ010000065.1 GCA_024679645.1 Amphritea sp. | reverse complement strand
GATGACCCCGTTCCGTCATTTCAACAGAGCGGTTCTTTTCATCTACAGTAAAATCACCTTCAATCTCTTCTTCACTCTTCGGATCAATTTCACCATCGTATTTTTCTAGTACAGGAATCAGGGTATTCATCTTCCGATACAACTCAGAACTGTCTTCCGCAGCACCTGAAATGATCAATGGCGTACGCGCTTCATCAATCAGGATGGAATCCACCTCATCCACAACTGAAAAGAAAAAGTCCCGCTGAACTTTATCCTCAACACTGAACGCCATATTATCGCGCAGATAGTCAAAGCCAAACTCATTGTTGGTGCCGTAAGTAATGTCTGACTGATAAGCAGCCCGCTTGGTTTCCGGGTCCTGCCCCGACAGAACAACACCCACACTGAGCCCAAGGAATTCATACAAAGGACGCATCCATTCGGCATCCCGGCTTGCCAGGTAATCATTAACGGTAACTACATGAACACCGCGGCCCGCCAATGCGTTCAAGTATACAGGCAGGGTCGCTACTAGCGTTTTACCCTCACCGGTGCGCATCTCTGCAACTTTGCCCTGATGCAGCGTCAAACCACCAATCATCTGCACATCAAAGTGACGCATTCCCATCACCCGACGCGAAGCTTCACGAACGACTGCAAAAGCTTCCGGTAAAATAGCTTCCAGACTATCACCCTGCTCTAACTGGGATTTAAAACCAGCTGTCTTCGCTTGCAGATCAGCATCAGACAATTGTTCCAGTTCACTTTCATAGCTATTGATCTGTTTAACGACCTTACCCATCTGTTTGAGTACGCGATCGTTTTTACTACCGAAAACCTTCTTTAACATCGAAGTGAACATAATCTGATTATTTACCTGTTAGATTCGGCGGGCTGAGGCCGGTTAAACTGTTAAATTAACACAACATTCTACATCTATTGGGGCATCAAATTGAATCTCAATAGGGATATTTTTTAAACGGGTATAAATGGGCAGAAAAAATATAAAAAAGCCGGACTGGAGAGCCCGGCTATTTAAAATTTAGTCCGATCAAGCAACAACGACAGGTTGCAGATATGAAATAGGCACCGACTGCTCATTGCCGTCAAAGGTGACCACCTCCCAGGCATCTTCTGTTTCCAGTAATTTGCGCAGTAACAGGTTATTCAGGTAATGCCCTGATTTGAAACCGTGAAACTCACCAATCAGGCTTTTACCCAATAGATACAGGTCACCTACAGCGTCCAACACCTTGTGCTTCACGAACTCATCATCGTACCGCAGACCATCTTCATTAAGAATACGGTAGTCGTCTACTACAATAGCATTATCCATGCTGCCACCAAGAGCCAGGTTCTGCGCACGCAGATACTCAATATCACGCATAAAACCAAAAGTACGTGCGCGACTAACCTCTTTAACAAACGAAGTACTGGAGAAATCCAGACTTGCTT
Organism: Amphritea sp.; assembly: GCA_024679645.1. Taxonomy (GTDB): domain Bacteria; phylum Pseudomonadota; class Gammaproteobacteria; order Pseudomonadales; family Balneatricaceae; genus Amphritea. Next base: position 8,939 of record JAIBCZ010000065.1, on the reverse strand, counting down.
CCATGTTTCGATCAGCGAAAGCCGGATGATCGAACTCGATTGTAAAGCCTACCTTAAACCCATTAAACGGTTTAAAGGTCGCCACTTTATCCTCGATCTGAACCGTCACTTCCTTGGTAATTCGAATAAATTCTTTCGGCTTATCCTGTTCCTGAATACCCGCAGACTGTATCAGGAAGACGAAAGGAGCGGCACTGCCATCCATAATGGGAACTTCTTCAGCGCTCAACTCAACATAGGCATTATCAATACCAAGACCCGCCATTGCCGACAGCAAATGCTCGACGGTGGAGATGCGTACATCACCCTTCTGCAGGTTTGTCGACATCGTGGTATCACCCACGTTTTTAGCGCAGGCATGAATTTCAACTGTCGGTTCCAGATCAACTCGACGGAAAACAATGCCCGTATCTACCGGCGCGGGTTTCAGCGTCAGATAAACTTTCTGACCCGTGTGAAGCCCAACTCCAGTTGCTTTGATGCTGTTCCGTAAAGTACGTTGTCCGATCATATTTCCTGCCAAGGTATTTTTTGTGCCGTATTAACCCGCCATACTAACAAATTACCCTCTATTTCAGCAATAACTGATTAGTGTAACCCGTTTAACACTGGCAGATTAATTCGGTAATATTAATCTGCCTGGCGCCGTAAAAATGTCGGTATATCCAGATAGGTTTCTGCGTCCCCACTCTCCTCACTATTCGACCGCTGGGATACAGATAGTTCCCGCTGTTGGAGTCTATTTTTTTCAGCACTAATATAATCCGCTTTACGGCGTGTAACCGCAGGCAATTCAAGCTTATCCAGGTCGAGTTCACCGTCGGGCTTACGCGTATTACTCACCACCTTAACAGTGCTTTGCTCCGGTATATTTTTCTGCAAACCAGTCGCTACGACAGTAACCTTAATATCATCTACCATTTCAGGATCGATAACCGTTCCGACAACAACCGTTGCATTATCGGAAGCAAACTCTTCAACCACCTGACCTACATCACTGAATTCGCCTAACCCCAGATCCAGCCCCGCTGTAATGTTGACCAAAATACCACGCGCGCCCATCAGATCGACATCTTCCAGCAAAGGACTACGCACTGCGGCTTCTGCAGCTTCCATAGCACGATTTTCACCCCGTGCCGAACCGGTGCCCATCATTGAGGTACCCATTTCAGACATCACAGTACGCACATCAGCGAAGTCGACGTTGATCATACCCGGACGGATAATCAGGTCAGAGATACCCTGTACAGCGCCCTTCAGCACATCATTGGCTTCATCGAAGGCTTTCATCAGAGTGCAGCTTTTACCCAGCACCTGCAGAAGCTTCTCGTTGGGCACTATAATAAGCGAATCAACATGTTCAGCTAACTGCTTGATACCCTCTTCCGCAATCAGCATTCGTTTACGGCCTTCGAATGGAAAAGGCTTTGTGACCACGGCAACGGTCAGAATCCCCAGTTCCTTTGCAACTTCAGCCACGATAGGCGCTGCACCGGTTCCCGTTCCACCGCCCATACCTGCGGTGATGAAAACCATGTCCGCACCATTGAGCATTTCAACAATCTGATTCCGGTCTTCCAATGCCGCCTGACGGCCAATATCCGGATTCGCACCGGCACCCAGTCCCTTAGTAATCTCCCCGCCCATTTGCAGCACATTACGGGAGTCCATGTGATTCAGTGCTTGTGCATCTGTATTGGCACAGAGAAACTCAACCCCTCCTACTTCAGATGACACCATGTGCTGCACAGCATTACCGCCACCACCGCCAACGCCAATCACTTTGATGACTGCGTTCTGCGCCATATCATTAACTAATTCAAACATGTCCCTTCCTCCAGGTTCAGTGCCCAACCCGCACCTGCTGTATTGCGTTGCAATTCATGTGTTGCCTGTCACATCCTGTGAACAAATCCTTCACAGGGCCCGCAGACCCAACTATCTTTTTCGTTAAAAATTACCCTGAAACCAGGACTTCATCCGGTTCAAAACACTTGGACGCTCTACGCTGTTTTCGACTTCAACCGCTTCGCCCAAATGCTGGTTATCCTGTTTGGCATACTGCAACAAACCAATGCCGGTGGCATAAATTGGGCTACAGAGAATATCACCCATGCCACGCACGCCTTTTGGTAGCGCCAGCCGTACTGGCATATGGAAGATCTCTTCCGCCAGTTCTACCGCTCCTTCCATCTTCGCGGTCCCCCCGGTCAGGACGATGCCCGCCGCCGCTAAATCTTCAAATCCACTACGGCGTAACTCTGCCTGTACCAAAGTAAACAGCTCGTCATAACGCGGTTCAACCACTTCGGCTAACGCCTGACGGGACAGATCTCTGGCCGGACGATCGCCGACACTTGGCACCTTAATCGTATCTTCTGGGCTGGCTAACTGAGCCAGCGCACAGGCATACTTAATTTTGATATCTTCGGCATGTAATGTAGGGGTGCGCAACGCCATAGCAATATCATTGGTTACCTGATCACCAGCGATCGGAATTACTGCCGTGTGACGGATCGCACCACCGGTAAAAATGGCTATATCAGTGGTACCTCCACCCATATCAACCATACACACACCTAACTCTTTCTCATCTTCCGTCAGAACCGAATAACTAGAAGCTAATTGTTCCAGCACCGAACTATCCACCGCCAGCCCACAACGCTGGACGCACTTTTCAACATTCTGTACCGCATTTACCGCACCGGTTACCAGATGAACCTTAGCTTCAAGCCGAACACCTGACATACCCAGCGGCTCGCGTATTCCTTCCTGATTATCGATCACATATTCCTGCGGCAATATGTGCAAGATTTTTTGGTCTGCCGGAATAGCCACTGCCCGGGCTGCATCTATCACCCGCTCCAGGTCGTGCTCCATTATTTCGCCTTCACGTACTGCAACGATGCCGTGAGAATTCATGCTGTTAATATGACTGCCCGCAACACCCACTGTGACCGAATGAATTTTACAGCCGGCCATCAGTTCAGCCTCTTCCACAGCCCGCTGAATCGAGTGCACCGTGGATTCGATATTAACCACCACGCCCCGTTTTAAGCCACGCGACTCATGGGAGCCAATGCCAACGATATCGATCGTGCCATCCAGGCCAACTTCGCCCACCAGACACACCACCTTAGAGGTGCCGATATCCAGTGCCACGATCATATTGCTCGTCATTGCCATATCTAACCAGTTTCACCTTAAGTTTCCGTTTTAGCCTCGAAAACGGAATTAGCAGACCTGATCTAACCAGCTCTGCACATTATCTAGTCAATTGCGGATGTTTTTCATCCACTCAGTACGCTTTTTTTACCAATACCGACATTATTTACAACTAAAGCAAAAAATAAACCAAATAATTACTAAAAATCAGTATTTCTTTAAAGACAACGCTTTAGCAATTAAATAATTTATTAAAAAATGCTCTATTTAACTATATCGGCAAATATTTGCCATCTTTAGCACTAAATACCCTTGCCGCTTCTGCCTTGCGGCAAATATACCACTTATTTACTTACCCCTCTATTTTTATCATATTTCGCAACTTTTTTGTACAAAAAATATACAAAAATCAATATTAAGTTTTGATTATTAATATACACTTCAATATTTAATTTTGATGTTTTTAGGAATTTTCAATATTTAGTTTTGATGATTTTAAGAAATTTCAAAATTAACTTTTGATTTTTCAACAAAAATCAAAAGTTAATTTTGACAAAGTTTTTCTCTGATTACTGAGAGTTCAGCGGACAATTAAAGCAGGGAATAAATAGACTCAACGGCCAGTACGATAACTATAACCCGTATCAATACTGCGCCAGTTTTGCAGCTTGTCTGACTGTTTCAGGTAGTCGCGGATGCTGGTAACACCATCCGCCAGATAACTACTATCAAGAAAGTTATTCAGCACCCCATCACCCTGAGAAGAGGCCGCCTGAAGACAAAATGCAAGGTAACGGGGAAATGGCAGGATATCGTTGCGCCAGAGCGCACCGGTATAATAGCGCCCTACCCTCAACTCATACTCAGCGGGGGTTATACATTTATTCAGACGATACTCCGTATCATCATAGCCGGTACACATACGACCCCGCCCCCCTGTTTTCAAAGAAGACGCATTTTCTGTCACAGTACGGTCTATCGGCAAAGTGTCGACCTCTATCCAGCGAAACCGGTGCTCCCGCTCATAGAGTTCAACAAAGTCTTCAGGTGAGCACTCAAACTGACTACAAATAATTTCACAGTGGTCAGCAGCTTCGGTGGAACAGGAAGCCAGCTCCCGACTCGCCTGATCAGCTCCATGACGACTAAGAAAGACAACACCTACTTTATTAAAGATTCGCCGATAGCCGGGAACCCGGACCAAGCGAAAGTTTTGTAGTGCTGGCACAGTCTGTCTGGCGGAAGCCTCAGACAATAACGAACCATAGCCAATCACCGAGATCATCAGTCGAGAATCTCAAGCTGTTCCGCATCTGGATCTGACTCAGAGGCACGCTGAGCCAGGGTTTTATCTAACTCTTTCTTATTCTTGACACCTAACTTATGCAGTGAGGCTGCCTGGTTGACCAGATTTCCCCGGCCACTGCTAAGACGCTTATGCGCAGTCTCAAAAGCATTCTGGGTTCGCCCCAGATGACGACCCACATCATCGAGTGATTCAACAAAGCCAACAAACTTATCGTGTAGCTCACCACCACGGTGAGCGATCTCCTGGGCAAAACGATTTTGTCGTTCGTAGCGCCAGATATTGTTGATCGTTCGCAGGGTGACTAATAGTGTAGAAGGGCTCACCAGAATAATATTGCGTTCATAGGCAGAGCTAAATAACTCTTTATCCTGTTGCAAGGCTAACAAGAACGCCCCTTCAACCGGAATAAACATCAACACAAAATCCAGTGACCTGATGCCTTCCAGATTTTGATAGGCTTTATCGCTCAGGCCTCGTACATGATTACGAATCGATTGCAGATGCTCTGCCAGTGCACGCTCCTGCAGTGCTACGTCATCAGTAGAGCAATACTGTTCATAGGCCGTCAGTGAGACTTTCGCATCGACGATGACATCTTTATCATCCGGCAGTCGAATAATGACATCGGGCATATAGCGCTGTCCCTCTTCATTCAGAGAGACCTGTGTTTCATATTCATAACCTTTGCGCAAACCTGACTGCTCAAGCACCCGTTCGAGTATCACCTCGCCCCAGTTTCCCTGCGTCTTACTTTCACCTTTTAGCGCATTGGTCAGATTAACCGCATCAACACTCATCTGCTGATTCAGCTCTTTCAGATGGGTAATTTGTTCATACAAAGAACGACGATCTTTCGCTTCTTTATCGTAGACATCTTCAACCTTGCGCTTAAACTCTCCCAACTGATCTTTCAGAGGGGTCAGCAGAGAGCCCAGCGAGTCTCTGTTGGCGGAGGTAAATTTAGCTGATTTCTCTTCAAAAATTTTATTCGCCAGATTCTGAAACTCAGATTTCAACTGATCCCGCGCTTCCGTCAGCAACTGTAGCTTTTCTGACTGCGATTCACGCTCGCTTTCTAATCGACTATCCAGTTCGGCAATTCGGGCCTGTCGCTGGCTGAGCAAGCGCTGTAAGTTATCCAGCTGTTCCTGCTGTTCTGCCAGTTGCTCATCCTGGTTTAACTTCTGGCATTCCACTTGTTGCAACCGTACCTGATCCAGTTCCAACTCACGTACCTGAACACTAACCTGTTGTACTTTCTGCTCCAGATACTGATTATTGTCACTGGCGATATTCTGCTCTACCTGATAGCGCTCGAGCTGATCCTGTAATTTAAGAATCTCAGTACTCTGTTGTTGCAGCGCTGTTTCGTACCGGCCTTTAAGCTTCAACTTCATTAACTGCATCAACATCAGACCAAACAACAAACCCAGTCCAGCGCCAATAATTAAGCTTAGAAGCGGGTCATTGAATAATTCAGTCAGCTGAGCAGTAGTCATCGGCATTCCCAACAGAGAGCATCATTTTGTGTTTGTTTACCAGAAACGGAACAACAATCCAGCCGAAACAAGCGTCAACGGCAGCATGATAAAGAGGTTTACTTTATTACCAAACATACGCTGGGCAATACCAACCGACAGCGCCGGGAAGGTAAGAAAAATACTACTCAGCGGAATCCACCACTCCAGCAAACGAAAACCGTAAGCCAAGGCACCAATCAGTGTCAGGGCGCCGATATTACCGGCCATAATCACCACCACCATGCCATTCTTGCTTTGCAAAAAAGCGGATTTATCTTCATCGGCCTGCTTATTCAGCTGACCGGCACTCAACGCCAAAGACATAGACACAAAACCGGAAAACAGAAACAGAATCAGCGGTTCCAAGGTGATACTCCAGATTACTTATATATGAGAACCGATATTGTAAGGGATTTTTCAGTCTCAACCTATGGCATAAATAAATATGCGCTTTAAAAAATACCTTATACTCAGACCAAAGGACGGCACATTGAGGCCTTTTGCCACATAACCGTCACCAGACAACTCATCAGACCGGTCCGCTCTTCAGCTGACTGGTCACTCACCCGGACTCTGGATGAAATACCTGATTCAGCTAATAACATTAAGCTTGTTACTCCAGCCGTCGCCCCTGCTAGCAGACCAAACAGGGCAACGGTTACAAGGCATCCCCCAATATGAGGTAATCGATGACAGTTATCAGGTATGCCTGTCTGAATCGCTCTATCGCCAATTACTAAACTTTTCGCTCTATGGCGTTGGCAAACCACCAACAGAAGGCTGTTTCAAGGCAGACAGCGGTGCAAAAGCGATTATCCTTCAGTGCCCGGAAAGTGATATTATCCTCTGCCAATTTCGCCTGGAATCCGGTGGTACTAACACCATTGAGGTCTGGGCCAGTAAAGTGATGTTGAGAGAGATAGAATGACCCAGTATCTGGTTGAAGAAGCTATTGAGGATTACGCTTTTATCCACACCGGCGAAGAGCCTCCCTTGTTGCAGGAACTGATCGATAAAACCAACGAGAATATGGGCTGGCCACAGAAGCTCTCAGGCCGCCTGGTTGGGCGTACGTTAAAACTACTCAGTGCGATCCACCAGCCAAAAAATGCGCTTGAGATCGGCATGTTTACGGGTTACTCCGCACTCTCTATCGCGGAAGGGATGCCCGATGATGGCCGGTTGATCTGCTGTGAAACCAACCCCCGGGCCATTGAGTTTGCTCAGGGGTTCTATGATCGAAGCGAACATGGCCACAAAATTGAAGTCATCTTTGGCCGGGCACTGGAAACCATAGAGCAGCTGGATATTGAATTAGACTTCACCTTTATCGATGCCGACAAACGCAACTACCTGAACTATTACAACCGGGTAAAAGAGATGACGCGTCCAGGCGGACTGATCATACTGGACAATGTGCTCTGGTCGGGCAAAGTGGTTCAGCCGGAATCCGATATCGACGACATTCTGGTTGAAACCAATCGCATTATCGCCCAGGACCCGGATATGGAAAACGTCTTCTTAACCGTACGGGATGGCCTGAACGTAGTCCGAAAAATCCGCTAACGACTTAAGAAAGGTTCACTTCACAATGCGTTTTATCCTTCGAGCCAGTGCTCATGACTTCAGAGTCGAGCCTTGCGAAAACGAAACATCGCCCGCCATTGCCGCTGAAGACTATCTTATAGAAGATGTGGATATGCTTTTGCGACTCTACGTGTCAACTGACCGCGATACACCACTGTTTAAAGCGTTACAGGTAGTGCGAAACAAGGTTCTTGAGGATCTTGACGAAGTCACTACCCCGGCAGAGATCTATGGCCTGATGCATTGGTTACTGGGCGATAAGGGTATCCGTGCAGAGGGAGCATCACTGGAGGAGACGGCCGACCGTCTTAGCGATATTGATATTGCCGCCGACAGCGATCAGTATACAGATATCATCTTTCACCTGAAGGATGCGGTTGACCGGCTCTACGAAATGGAGCTGGACGACCTGTAGCACAGGCGATTATAAAAACAGGGAGGACACCATGCGCAAACTGCTGATCGCTATCGTTCTCCTGCTTATGTTCATAGGCAGTTTTTATGCAGCGCTACCTGTTATTGCCGAATACAGCGTACGCCAGATCCTGACCGATCATCAGATCAGCGCGAGTTTTGATCTGCAACGACCGGGCCTGAACCGCATCGAGATCGGTAAACTTAAACTAAGAAAAGAGACGGCTGCTGAGTCTTTCATACTCACCGCAGAATCTATCAGCATCAACTTTAATCCCTGGCAGTTATTCAACGCACAGCGTATCAAGACCCTGAACGTCAAAACGCTTAAATTCGATCTGACACTAGATTCGACAATTGATACAGAAGCACCAGCTCAGGCTAAAGACCTGTCTCAGTTACCATTTCCACCCCTGCCCTCCTATCTGCTCAGTCAGATACCCGCTGACAGCATCACTCTGTCGGATATCGCCATTAATATAGCAACTACCGGCAAAACACCCGACAGAAGCATCGCTTTTTCAGGTAGTGTCACTGCCAATCAAGAGCAGTTAACGTTTAACACAGAACAGATCGAAAACGCGCCCGAGACCCAACTGCAACTCATCATAAACAATCAGGACAGCGGAAAACTGACCGTTACTATCGATCAGATTCCCCTGTTGCAAAGTCTTTTTACGCTATCAGTTGAAGACAACCGGCTTAAAGCGCATAACCAAAGCACCTTATTTCTTGAACAATTTAAACCTCTGCTGCAACAACCTTTGTTGACTCAGCTAGTAACGCTTCCAGACATGGAGACTCTGCCAAATATCTCCGGTACTGTGACAATTAAGGGCAACAGCTTAATCCCGCTCAGTGATAAACCGTCTTTCACCCGTCACCAGTATCAGGTAGCCAGCAAAGCAACTGTTCAGGAACTGATAACCCAAATCAGCCGACTG
>JAIBCZ010000212.1 GCA_024679645.1 Amphritea sp. | reverse complement strand
GGGCAATATCACCGGGGGTACTGAACTGACTCGTCGGATGAATGGTAACAAAGCTTATGGTCTGACGCTGCCGCTGATTACCAAATCAGATGGCACTAAATTTGGTAAGACTGAATCCGGGACTATCTGGTTGTCGCCAAACAAGACTTCACCTTATGCGTTCTATCAGTTCTGGCTACAAACAGCAGATGCCGATGTTTATAGTTTTCTGAAGTACTTTACCTTCCTGTCAGTTGAAGAGATTGATGCATTAGAAAAAGCAGATGCTGAACGTCAGGGGCGTCCTGAGGCTCAATCTGTACTGGCTCGTGAAGTTACTCAGTTGGTGCATGGAGGGGCAGGTCTTACCTCGGCGATGGCTATAACGGAGGCGCTGTTCAGTGGTAATTTGTCTGATCTGAGTGAGGCTGACTTTGAACAGCTGCAACTGGACGGTCTGCCATCATCCAGTCTGGCCGATGCCGATCTGGCTGAAACTCCCCTGACTACATTGTTGAGTGATGCGGGCATGGCGAACTCGGGTAAACAGATCAAAGATGCTTTGCAGCGCACCGCGGTTATTGTAAACGGTGTGGAGAAGGGCATGGATGATAATATGAAAGCTGCAGAAGTATTTGCTTCAGAGAATGGCACGTATGGCCGTTTCTTCTTAGTAAAACTGGGTAAGAAAAAGCATCATTTGTTTGTGATCTGATACAGGTCTTTTGCGGTATAAAAAAACGCGCGGTCTTTTCTTTTTGAAAGAACAGGACCGCGCGTTTTTTTGTGGAATTTGGCTTGCTTAGTAAAGCGCTTGCTCGTCGCGTACCAGATCTTTCAGCATCTCCAGAAATAGTGTGTCTGCTTCGCTGTGCTCTACGGGTATTTTAACGCTGGTGGTGGCGGATAATTCATCAGCAATTTTTACATTGGCGTGCTCATCCTGCAGATGCTTGCGCGCTATTTCCATGGCTGCTGCACAGATTTCTGGTTCCTCGAATATTTTGCGCAACACCGAAACCAGCTCATCTATGGCTCGTTCCTTATTTTTTATTGTAGCAGTGCTCATGCAGCGATCTCCGACTGAAAATGACAAATACTTTGGATTCACTATAGCACTGTCATAACCTTATCTGCAGCTATAGGTTTAAGGATCTGGGAAATATAGTTTTATCGCTGTTCATCTCTTGAACAATGGCTGCGCTGCTGGCAGAATACACACCACAATTTAGTGTTTTTGCGTTAAGTAGGTTACCCCGAAGCAGAAACCTGATAAGCACACCCAGCTTATTTTCCCGGGTTTACAGTGTGTACCCACACTTAATCACCGGATGAAGAGTTGCTTTTGCCTTTCTCTGGCCGTATCGGTCACCTACGCAAAAGCCTGCTGGAGGTTGTTTTGTTCCCCAGTAGGCGATTCATAACATCCTCCAGTATCAGAATTTTTAGACATGCCAATGGTTGGCGTGTGATTTGAGGATACTATTGTGGAACAACTTTCAGGCGGCGAAATGGTAATTCGCGCCCTTAAAGATGAGGGTGTGAAACACATCTACGGTTATCCTGGCGGAGCACTACTGCATATTTATGATGCACTGTTTCAGCAGGAAGATGTACAACACGTTCTGGTTCGCCATGAGCAGGCTGCAACCCATATGGCTGATGCTTATGCCCGTGCAACCGGTAAAGCCGGCGTGGCTCTGGTAACGTCGGGCCCTGGTGCAACGAATGCAGTGACCGGTATTGCTACCGCGTACATGGACTCAATTCCGATGGTTGTCATTACCGGTCAGGTAATGAGCTTTTTGATCGGCGAAGATGCGTTCCAGGAAACCGATATGATCGGTGTCTCCCGTCCAGTTGTAAAACACAGCTTTAGTGTTCAGAACCCTGAAGATATTCCGACGATTATCAAAAAAGCGTTTCATATCGCTGAGAGTGGTCGTCCGGGCCCGGTGGTTGTTGATATTCCTAAGGATATGACGACGCCGACAGATCGTTTTGATTACGAATATCCGAAGAGTGTTAAAATGCGCTCCTATAACCCGGTTAGCCGTGGTCATAGTGGACAGATTAAAAAAGCGATGGATATGGTACTGGATGCTAAACGTCCGGTTATCTATGCCGGTGGTGGCGTCATCATGGGTGATGCCAGTGCTGAGCTGACCGAGTTGGCGCAATTGTTGAATGCGCCAGTGACTAATACGCTGATGGGCCTGGGTGGCTATCCGGGTACTGATCGTCAGTTTATCGGTATGCTGGGGATGCACGGTAGCTATGAATCGAATATGGCGATGCACCATGCTGACCTGATACTGGCAGTGGGCGCACGGTTTGATGACCGGGTGACCAATGGTGTAGATAAGTTCTGTCCAACTGCCAAGATTATCCATGTAGATATTGATCCCGCTTCTATCTCTAAAACGATTAAAGCCGATGTGCCTATTGTTGGGCCGGCTAAACATGTTTTACAGGAGATGTCCTCGCTGGTTAAGAACAGCAAGAAGCAGCTTGAAAAAGAAGCGATTGAGTCCTGGTGGCAGCAGATTGAAGAGTGGCGTGGCCGTCATGGCGGGCGTTTCCGTACCGATGATTCCGACAAGATGAAACCTCAGCAGGTTATTGAGATGCTGAGTAAAGTCACCGGCGGTGATGCTTATGTCTGTTCGGACGTAGGCCAGCATCAGATGTTTGCTGCACAGTACTATAAGTTTAATAAGCCGAACCGCTGGATCAACTCAGGTGGTTTGGGCACGATGGGCTTTGGTTTGCCAGCGGCGATGGGCGTGAAGATGAACTTCCCGGATGAAGAAGTAGTCTGCGTTACCGGTGAAGGTAGTATCCAGATGAATATTCAGGAGCTGTCTACCATCAGTCAGTACGATATTCCCCTGAAGGTTATCTGCCTGAATAACGGATCACTGGGTATGGTGCGTCAGTGGCAGGATATGAACTATGAGTCACGTCACTCCCAGTCCTATATGGAGTCACTGCCAGATTTTATAAAGCTGGTTGAAGCTTACGGTCATGTAGGTATTAAAGTTGATAAGTACGAAGACTTGGAAGCGGCGATGACTAAGGCTTTCGCCATGAAAGATCGTATGGTGTTTATGGATATAACAGTCGATCCGTTTGAGCATGTATACCCGATGCAGGTACCACGGGGCTCGATGCGTGATATGTGGCTGAGCAAGACGGAGAGAACCTGATCATGAGACATATTATTTCTGTGTTGATGGAAAACGAGCCGGGAGCATTGTCCCGGGTTGTGGGTCTTTTCGCTCAGCGAAATTTCAATATCGAGTCGTTGACGGTTGCACCGACGGAAGACTCTACTTTGTCCCGCCTGACGGTAACTACCTTTGGTAGCGACCGGGTGATTGAACAGATCACTAAGCAGCTGAATAAGCTGATTGATGTGGTTAAAGTGGTTGATCTGACAGAAGGCGATCATATCGAACGCGAACTGATGATGATTAAGCTGAAGGCCAACGGCCAGATGCGCGCTGAAATTAAGCGGACTGCAGATATTTTCCGCGGTCAGATTATCGATGTCACGCCGAATACTTATACTGTTCAGCTGACCGGTGCCAGCGATAAGCTGGACGCCTTTATCGAGACGCTTGGCACCGCTCATATAATGGAAGTGGTGCGTACCGGTGTATCCGGGCTCTCTCGGGGCGAGAAAGTTCTGAGCCTGTAAATATCAGTACCTGGCTTATTAAAACCGCTCGCTGAGCGGTTTTTTTTGGTCTGCAGAACGGCAGGTTCGAATATCTTAGAGGGGATGTAACTGAAAAACTGTATTTCCTGACTATACTTAACGGCCCTCCGGATGAAAAAAACCAGAGGAAGAGATGGGTGGCTAAAGACGTTTTTGTGGTTTGAGGGCATTGGTTGCTTAAGAGCATTTGCATAGGATGTTGTCATTGAAGGTGATAACAGGGCGCACCGGTCTGAGGAGGTTATAATGATTTACTCAGTTCAATGGATAGTACTTTCGGTATTACTTGTACTCCCTTTGGGGGCGCTGTCTGGCCATAATTCCAGCGTACAGCCTTCCTCTACCGCCAGATACGAGAGGTTGCATCTGTGGCAGCAGCCTAGTCCGTTTTCCCATTGGCAGGATACTTATGCCGTTGTCTTCGAGCAGGAGATGCTGGCCTGATCTTCTGTGTGACGATGTGCGATGCTGAGACGGGCTTAATCAATACTGGCGTTTCAATTTTAAGCGTATTACTCTTGATCTCAAATTAACCGGTTATAGTACTCTGAGATCTTTCTATGAGTGGAAAATTGCTCTATCTGGTGGGCGCTTCAGGCAGCGGTAAAGACAGCTTGCTTGAAGGTTG
>JAIBCZ010000264.1 GCA_024679645.1 Amphritea sp. | reverse complement strand
ATCAGAATATTCATTGAGTAATACCCATCCTTAGATGAGCTATCAAAGCCCGGCAGCGCTGATGATGCCGCATAAGTAGTGTTATTAGCTCGCCACTTTTCCTGGGCTATCCTTATATCCGCTAGCGAAGCTATCGCATCTCCACGGCGACTTTTCTCGACAAAGGCAAGATACGATGGATACGCAATCGTTGCTAATATCCCGATAATAGCCACAACGATCATTAATTCAATTAATGTAAAGCCACGCTGTTTCTGCAAGACGATCTCCCTTCATGGTGATAAGCATTTCCAATATTAACATGGTCATATTTTAGGCAATTAGCACGACTTAGCGAACTAATAGTCACCAAAATAGTGAAAAAGCGTTAAATAGTAGTAAGGAATAAGACTAAACCAATTCAAATAATTGTGTAACTGGTTTAAGTCTTATTTTTAGTGATTCAAAACAACTTCAGCTAATTCTTATACGACCTGTCGGAGATATAACAAGTTGTTTACTGTGGCTATCACCTAAGATCTGAATGGTAAAAGTACCATTCTTATTAACACCACCTGACACACCGACTTTAAGAAAGCCCGGTTGATTCCAAATAATGCCTATACCCTCAGGAAATGTATTCTGACGTAACAGGCGGTCTACCACCGGGTCAAACTGGCTATCCCCATTCAAGTCGTTAAAGGTGAGCATCCCTCTATTCCAGTTATTACCACAGCGTTTTGTCACATTATTCAGCGGGCAGATGTGGACAGCTTCCTGCCGGGTGACCGCTTCATAACGCGCCTGACTATAACCATCTTTAAATAACTGAACAGCGGATTCCAGTTTTTGAGAGCGGACAAAACCTGCCATTGAAGGGACGCCTATCGTCAGTAAAATAACCAAGAGACTCATGGCAACCATCAGCTCGATCAGAGAAAAGCCTTTTCCCGCACTCTGCTTCATCTTTTTGCCCTCTCCGTCCATTGTTTACCAGCAATCTTCAATCGCAGCGCTGCCGCCCTGCACCGTTTTTATACCGGACTGATTTATTCCCAGCTGCCCACACGCATCATTACTCTGCCCACCTTTAGGCGCTGCCAGTAAAACAAATCCATTATTCACGGCACCATGAAACCAATAACGATTACTCATATCACCGTCGGTGGCACAAGCAGATCTGAAGATTAAATCTTTTCCAGTTACATCCATAATCGGCCCATAACTCAAATCTGCCGCATAACGCCTTTCCATCTGCTGACTCATATCCAGCAAACACAAGCGGGCGGACTCTCGCCAGCTACGTTGTATATAGTGCAGATATGAGGGATAGGCAATGGCCACCAGCAGGCCAACAATAGCAACGGCAATCATTAGCTCAATCAGAGTAAATCCCTGCTGCTTACTTTTAGGTTCTCGCCCCATCAGTCACGCTCCAGGTAACGCCAACTGGTGCGGCCACTTGAATTAGGGTCTCGTTGGATGCCGTCAGGTAAAGCTTTTTGCGGATCAGACTGATCATCTGCACCGACCCTGAAATTATAATCATCACCCACGATCAAAGTACTACCCGCACCATTTCCCAGCGTTTCGCCAGAAGCAACAACTTTGTCCCCATTACTATCGGTAACCTTATCCTGATCATCAAAGACACCATCACGGTTATTATCCGTCGTAACATAACTCAGGCGACTACCTGAAAATTTATCCAGCGAGAACTCACTACTCTCCCCGCCTGCCTGACAAGGATCTGCGGTATATCGTTTTGTCGCAAACGTCACTTTCATCCCGGTCAGTTGAGGCTCCGCAAGCACCCGCTCTCCAAGAACAACCCCGTTACCACTGGCGTCAGGGTTCTGAAGGTCCATATACCAACCCGCTTGGCTTCCTTGCAATGCGCTATTCGTCGTTAGCCGGAGCTCCCTGCTAACGCCACCAAGACTAAACTCCCCTTGTTGATAAATTCGCTGTTCAAGTAACGCTGATCGCCCTCCGGTGATAATCCTGCCTTGATCAATCACGCCGTATAGCGTCTGCAAGCCTCTGTCTGTTTTGTCTGACGATTCAAAATCTTTTCCCGTACCAAAAAACAGCATATTGCGGCCTTTTTTGTCTTCAGACACGGCAATGTCCGCTGTAATCGCTTGTATATCACTCGCACTACAGGCCTGGCTTCTGGTTGAACTGCGACACGCCTGAAACAGTTTGTACGCCAGGCCCCACTGAGTCGAATCCGTGCTGCTAAGATCAAACTTCCACACATTGCCATACAGGTCCCCGCCGTAAATAACATTCACTGTCTCACCGTCATCACTGACCGGCGATAGAGTCGCCATGCCGTTCGGTCTGTTTAATCCGATAGGCGCTTCATCAATCCCCGTACCAGTTGAAAGTTTAATAACCTGCTGCCCTGTTTCTAAATCAACCAGATAGATCACGGCATCGCCGGTGGTACTGGCATGCCCATCCGGCTCAGTACTGTTATAACCATTACCAAAGACCACATACCAGTGACCATCCTTTAACTTGACGATGACCGGTTGCGCAAAGCTGTAACCCATATCCGCATCATCGCTATCGGTAAACTCCCAGGCAAACAGCTGATCTGCTTTAGCCTCAATAAAATCACCGGGGTCAGTAATATCCAGCACATAGATTCCCTGACCTCCACCATTCAAACCGCCAGCCAGCATCGTTCGCCAATCACCATTGATAAAGGCATCGTTCACCATTGGAGAACCGTCCACATAGTAACGATGCTGATAATTTTCAGCAGTCAGATACTTGAGTTTTGGCAGTAAAACCGATGGAATATAGGCCAGAAGCTCTTTCCCGTCAGCCGCTCTGAAGCCATGCAACATGCCATCATTAGCCCCCACATAGATCATCGGTTCCCGTGTTTTAGTGACCGCTTTAAAAGCACGATAAGAGGCATTACTGTTAAAACCTCTCGAGGCTCCGATATAGATCGGATTGGAATGAACAATATCACCCAGAGGGGTATTTCTAGCTCGCAAACCCACCACGGCTTCGCCGCGGAGATATCGAACCAACCCATCCGCATCGGAAACGCCGAACAAAAGCTTATCAGCAGCATTAAGGCTATCCGCACGAAAAGGGATCCCCTGGCTTCCTCT
>JAIBCZ010000138.1 GCA_024679645.1 Amphritea sp. | reverse complement strand
AGGTCTTGCCAGGTCAGCCAGAGAATATCTCCGCTTAATGTGCTGGTTAACAGCTGGCCCCCCCTTTAGGCTGTCCGGCGACCAGTAATACTAATACTGAAGCGGCTGTTATGTATATTAAGCCTGTTTATCTCGGCAGCAGAACTAACAATCGTTAATTATTTTTGCGCACTTTTCTCTTAGCATTTCTCTGAAAGCTATTACTGTGGGGGTGACTTGCTTTCTACCAGGACAAAGTAAATACAGCTCTACTGTCGGCGACTTAAAATCAGGAAAAAGCTCTACTAAGTTCCCATCTATCAGGTCTGATGAGATGTCTATCTGAGACCTGTATGCTATGCCCATTCCTTCAACAGCCCAGCGCCTGACGATATCTGTATCATTACTCACCCTATCACTGTCTACCTTTACTCTGACGCTATCAGAACCTTTCTGGTACTCCCAATTATTGAAGAGCCGGCCATCAAGCCTATATAGCAAACAGTTGTGCTTTCTCAATTCATTCGGATGCGAGGGGGCTCCATTTTTAGCGATGTAGGAGGGCGATGCGCAGGTGATTCTTTTTACCGTTGCAATATGAAATGAAACCATTGTTGAGTCTTCTGGTTTTCCGTATCGCAGAGCGACATCAACCTGATCAAGGAAGAAATTTGAGAGAGAGTCACTGACGTTAAGATCTACTGATAGCGAAGGGTACAAGTCCATCATCTCATTCATCCAGTGGAAGATGAGGTTGCGTCCTAAATCAGAAGGAACTGAAAACCGTAGCTCTCCTGTGACGCTGTCCTTCATCTCATGTGCAGAAATCTGACCTTGCTCTAATGAGGTTAACGCTTGCCTGCAATGATAAAGAAACTTCTCACCTTGCGCGGTGATCCGTAGTTGTCTGGTTGTTCTAATAAATAACTGAAGATCAAGTTTGCTCTCTAATCGCTTCAATGCAGTACTTGCGGCGGCTGTAGAGATGCCCAGTTGTTTAGCCGATTCAGTTATGCTGCCAGTCTCTGCAATTCGAATGAACAGATTTAAGTCGGAAGTATTCATTATTAAATTATTTTTAATAGTGTTTATGTTATTGCTGTCTTTTTAGTTTATAAAATATTGTAAATAATGTCTTCAATTCGACAAGTTATTGCTACATGCAGTGAATTGAAAAAAACCGTAGATACTCAAGAGAAGAGATTATGATCGAACAAGAAGACTCTAACCTGCTCCTCAATCGCTCGCTGGAACTACCTTGTGGCACAGTGTTAAAAAACAGACTTGTGAAATCGGCAATGTCAGACTCTCTTGCTGACGGCGAAGGTAATCCGACGGAAGCGCAGATTCGACTTTATGAAAGGTGGGCAGAAGGCGGAGTCGCTTTATCAATTATTGGTGAAGTTCAGGCTGATTCACGTTTTCCTGAAAAGCCTGGCAATCTGGTTCTGAATCATCATTCCAATGTTAAGGCGCTGTCCTCCCTGGCGACACGGGCTTCAATAAATAAAGCGCATATCTGGCCTCAGATTGGTCATGCAGGGGCGCTGTCACACCTCCCTATCAGCAAGCCAAAAGGGCCGTCAGCACTTAATATTGGCGGCCTACAATGTGCTGGCATGACTATGAATGAGATAGTCCAGTTACCAGATAGCTATGCTCAAGCAGCGATACAGGCCAAAGAAGCAGGGTTCACAGGTGTTCAGATTCATGCGGGTCATGGTTTTCTACTCAGTCAGTTTATATCCCCGTTATTCAATCAACGAAAGGATCAGTACGGCGGCTCCATTGAAGCAAGGTGTCGCATCGTAGTGGAGGTGATTAATAAAGTTCGCAGCGCCGTTGGCCCGCTATTTCCTATTGGGATTAAGATTAATTCATCAGATCAATTAGAAGGAGGTTTAACTCAGGAGGATGCATTAGAAGCTATTCGTATTCTGGATCAGACTTCGGTTGATTTAATCGAACTAAGTGGAGGTACCTATTTTCCAAGAGCAAAAGCAAGCTCTGATAGTTCAACAAAAGGGGCATATTTTGTTGAATTTTCGAAAAGAGCACAGCGGGTAACCAATGTGCCTTTGGTAGTCACTGGGGGATTTAAAACTCGTTCTGAGGCTTTTGATGCTATGGCTAGTGGTGCTGCCGATATGGTGGGGGTAGCACGGGCTATGGTTTTGAATCCTTCCCTTGCGAATGCCTGGCTAACAGAAGCCGGTGGTGATCCTGTATTTCCACGCTTTGACGCTACTCCTCCGGGTGGAATAACAGCCTGGTATACAATGCTAATAACTGCGTTGGGCGCCGATGATGAGAAAAACTTCTCATTAGATCTGACTTCAGCTATCAAGCTTTATGAAGAGCGTGACGAGCTTCGTTGTGTTAAGTGGAAGAAAAAATTCTTATCTTAGCTAAAGCAATACCTGCTGATTCCAGTTCGAGTGAATGTACGTATTCGGTCGTCCACAATAAAGGATTGGTATTTTCAGCGTTAGATCAAGTGAGGCTGTGCTTGCTTAATTATTTTCGTAACGGCTTCAGCAACGATACTAACCCGCTTTAAGTGGCGGGAAGCTTCTTGTTTGATCATCCAGATCTCAGATTGTAATGGAGGCTCGTGTGCAAGCACCGCTTGTAGTCCAAATTTTTGGGCAGCAAATTTTGGTAAGGCGGCAATGCCTAAATTAGCTTGTGCTGCGATCAGCTGGGCTTGAAAGTTTCCGGTCCGAAGGTACAGCTTAGTTATTTCTGGGCGCTCTTCGATATAACGGGCCAAAGGCAGGCAGGATAATTCTGTATCCCACCCAATCAGGTGATGCTTAACCAGATCACTTGAAGTCTGGGGTGTTCCCATCGTCGCTAAGTATTCTTCGGATGCGTAAAGCGCCTGATTCAGACGTCCGATCCGCTGGACAGTGTAATGGCCCTGGGTTGGCCTGTTTAAGCGCAATACGAGATCGGCCTCTCTCTTTGTCAGTGGGCTCGACCGGACATCAGTAATCACCTCAAGTTGTATCTCAGGGTGATCTTTTTGTAGCTTGCTTAATTCAGGAATGATCAGATACTGGCCTAGCAGTTCAGGCATAACCAGGCGAACCACCCCTACCGCATCGGTTTCATTGATCGCCGCGCCTCGCTGCAGCCATAGCAGGTTAGCCTCTGTTTGTTCAGCGGTTGAAAGCAGGTTTTCGCCAGCTTCAGTGAGGTCGTAGCCATCTTGACGCCGGGAGAATAATTTCACGCCGAGCGCTTGCTCCAGTGCATCGATTCTCCTGGAAACGGTCGAGGGGCTGACATGCAGTTTTCGAGCGGCTTCACTGAGCCCTCTTGCGCGGGTAACGGCTAAGTAATATTTAAGATCATCCCAGTTCATTGCATTTTTGGAAAACCAGTTTCCTTGTTTATAGGTTCATATAGACATTTTTTAACGATAAACTTCGTCAGTCAATATAAATATGCAAAGCTTACTAAGGATGTTGAGTTTCCAGTGTGTTGGGTGGACCTTCGTGTGCTTCAGGATCCGCTTAAGCAGGGTATTCAATGAGCTTTATCCAGTTAGTTGGCCAGGCGATATGGCTGATACAGAGCAGTACAACCAAAACGCTCTAAAAATCTGATCAGAATAAGAAAATATTAAAAACAGGGATAAAAACGATGCGCGTTTTCCAGATAGAAGGTGATTGGGGTATTGATAATTTAAACCTGACCCAGCGAGATATACCTAAGCCAGGGCGAGGTCAGGTTTTAATCAAAATGAATGCGTCATCTTTAAATTTCCGCGACCTTGTTGTTCCTGAACGGGGTTATGGGCGTAAAACCGGAGAGTTACCCTTGATCCCTGTGTCTGATGGGGTTGGTGAGATTGTGGAGCTGGGTGAAGGTGTTACCCGTACTGCAGTGGGAGATCGTGTCTGTCCTATTTTTTTCCAGAGCTGGTTAGGCGGAGAGCCGGATGAAAACCGTTTCAGTCAGGCGTTAGGAGGTCCGTTGGATGGCACGATGGCTGAATATATGTGCTTGTCCGAAGAGGGTGTGGTGAAAGTAGCGGAGCACCTGACGGATATTGAAGCGGCGGGTTTTCCCTGTGCTGCGTTAACGGCATGGAGTGCATTAGCCACTAGCAGCGTAACGAAACCCGGCGATAAGATTTTAATTCAGGGCTCTGGTGGTGTTGCATTGTTTGCGTTGCAATTTGCTAAGCTATTCGGTGCCCATGTCACTATGATCTCCTCCAGCGAAGAAAAAATTGAACGTTTACAGCAGTTAGGGGCTGACGCAACCATTAACTACAACCAAACCCCTGAATGGGCGAGGGCTTCCCGTGAGTTCACCGGAGGTAAGGGGTTCGATCATATTATAGAACTCGGGGGTGAAAAAACCTTGCCGCAGTCATTAAGCTGCGTGCGTGCCGGGGGGACTTTATCGATGATCGGTATGTTATCAGGATTGGGATTATCAGCTTCGCTTGGACCGGTTATTACGCGTCAGCTCCGTTTGCAGGGGGTTACGGTAGGGCATCGGGATGGTTTTGAAGCCATGATGCGAGCGATCGATCTACACAAGATAAAGCCAGTAATCGATCGTGAATTTGGCTTTGACGAGCTAAGAGAGGGTTTAGAATATATTCGCAGTGGCGCCCAGTTTGGCAAGGTCTGTATTCAGCACTAGTTTATTTTTTGCAGGTTAAACAACTAAAGGAATAACCGGTCTTTCAGGTAAAAGGGGTGTAGAACATATGGGTCGTCGGTTAATGAAAGCGATTGTGACAACCGGTAATGGCGGCTATGAGAAGCTGGCCTACAAAGATACCCCTGTTCCTCAGATCAGTAAGGGTGAAGTACTGATCAAAGTACTGGCTGCCGGGGTTAATAATACTGAGATCAATACGAGGGTAGGGTGGTATTCCTCATCGGTCACTGAATCGACGAATGAAACGTCAGATGAAGAACCTGTCATTCAGAACGCGGATGGCGGCTGGAATAAGCAGACGCCATTCCCCTTTATTCAAGGAACAGACTGCTGCGGACAAGTGGTTAGCAGAGCTGACGATGTAGATATAAACCTCCTCGGTAAACGTGTATTGATACGTCCCTGCATTCGGGAACAGGATTTCAGCTCACTGGATAATATCTGGCTGGGGTCTGATTTTGATGGGGCTTTCGCACAATACGTGAAGGTCCGGGCGAGTGAAGTATTCCCTGTTACCTGTAACTGGAGCGATGCTGAACTGGGTACCATTCCCTGCGCCTACGGGACCTCAGAAAATATGTTGCATCGAGCGCAACTCAGGGCGGGTGAAACGGTTCTTATCACGGGTGCTTCGGGTGGCGTAGGGTCTGCAACGGTGCAGCTGGCTAAACGCAGAGGAGCAACGGTTATCGCCATTGCCGGCGATGAAAAACATCATCTGGTAGCGAGCATCGGTGCGGACAGACTATTAAGCCGTTCTGCGAATCTGTTGTCAGAGTTAGGCGAGCAGTCCGTAGATGTTGTGGTAGACAATGTAGCCGGAAGTACATTTCCGACCTTGCTTAAAGTCTTAAAGCGAGGCGGGAAGTATGTTTCCTCTGGTGCCATTGCAGGGCCTGTTGTCGATCTTGATATGCGTGATATGTATTTAAAGGATATAACCCTGATCGGAACCACTGCATGGGACGAGCCAGTGTTTTCGAACCTTATAAGATATATTGAGCAGGGAGAAATTCGTCCAGTGCTGGCTAAGACCTACCCACTGTCTGCCATTGTGGAAGCACAAAAGGAGTTCCTCAAGAAAGAACACGTTGGAAAATTTGTACTCATTCCTCCATCCGAGCATTAATGTCCGCTTTGGATCGAAGCCAAAGACACAAAAAAAACCAGCCAGCTGGTGGTTTTTTTCTTTGTTTTTTCTAGCTACTAGGAAGCGGTGAAGCCGCGTCTAGCAAGTCGCGAAGCGACGATCTAGCTACTCATAAGAACGACCGCTTTCTTCGCAATAGGTAGCAATTCACTCCCATCACTTTCCAGATATTCCT
>JAIBCZ010000068.1 GCA_024679645.1 Amphritea sp. | reverse complement strand
TTTGCCCCTGCAGAACTTTTTCCCAAAAAATTCTGCGCCGTTCCACACTGGTAAACGTTTCTTTTACTTGCCGCCGAAACTGCCCTACCAGCCTTCCCAACCGGCTATAGCCCTGGGGAATCCAGGTTTCGAGCTTAGCCCTCAATAGCCGCGCAAGTACCGGAGACGCTCCCCCGGATGAGATGCCGATCACAATAGGAGAGCGATCGACAATAGCAGGAAATATGAAGGTACACAGGGGCTGATTATCAACAACATTTACTGGAATATGGCGCTCGACCGCATCGTAATGAACCCGCTCATTAAGCTGATCATCATCCGTTGCAGCAATCACCAGATAAACTTCATCCAAAAGACCGCTATGATATTCACCCGTAATAGTCTGGCCACCATGCTGCTCAATCAGCTCCATAAGCTCTGGATCAATCCGGTGCGCAATAACCGTCACCCGGGCGCCTGCACGAGTAAGCAGAGTCGCTTTACGCAAAGCAACCTGCCCGCCTCCAACTAACAGGGCATTACGGTGTTCCAACTTAAAGAATAACGGCAGGTAATCCACAGAGCGTCCTCAAAGAGAGATAAAGGTAAGCTTATAAAATTAAGTTTTTATATAACCATTAATGAAAAGATAGCAGAAAAGAAGAGCCCGCTGTTAGCGGGCTCTGAGACTATTCATTAAAAGGCACTACTTTGGTAGAAAATCCATCACATTAACCGGTTTTTCCTCAACCGCGGGAGTGCCCGGATGTAAACCACACTCACGGGTCTCCGGATTTTCCCACCACCAGCGACCGGCCCTGACATCTTCACCCGCTGCGACTGCCCGGGTACAAGGAGCACAACCGATGCTCGGATATTGTTTATCATGGAGCTCATTGTAGGGCACATTGTTAGCACGGATATAATCCCACACCTCAGCTTCAGTCCAGTCCGCCAACGGGTTGAACTTATCGATGCCATTGCCTTCATCAAACTCTTTAAAACCGATCTCATCACGGGTGACAGATTGCTCTCTGCGCAAACCGGTAATCCAGGCATCCCGCGGAGCCAGCGCACGTTTCAACGGTTTAATCTTACGCACAAAGCAACAACCTTTACGCATCTCCTGACTTTGATAAAAGGCATTAACCCCGTGCTCATGAACATACTGTTCAACGTCTGCCGCTTCAGGGTAGTAAAGCTCTACTTTCAGATTGCGATACAGTGCCTGAACATCCGTTAGTAACTTTAATGTTTCTTCAGGAAGTCGTCCCGTATCCAGTACGAACATACCAATCTCTGAGGCATGCTTGCTGATAAGATCGGTGATCACCACATCTTCAGCACCCAGACTATTAGCAAAGACGACTTTGCCCTCGGCATAGTCTGCAGCCGCTTGTTGCAGCACGATGATAGAGTTTGCTACTTTAGCTTCCAGATCAGCAGTCAGTTGTTGGCTCATGGCTCTATATCCTAATCAGTTACTGGCGAAAAATAGGTCGTTCGTCATCGGCGCTGCCTTGATAATGCACAGAAACTTCATCAAAAGCATTAGCGATATCAGCGCTATAACGATCGGCAGGAATAGCAAAAGCATCAAACCCACAACGCTCCATATACTCCAGACGATCGCGGGTGACATCACCTTCTGCCCGAATCTGCCCGGTGAAACCAGAGCGACGCAGAATACGGGCAAAACTGAATCCCCGACCATCGGTAAAGGCAGGAAACTCTATCGCAACCAGTGCCAACTTATCCAGATATTGAAGCAGGAGGTTAAGATCCTGATCACCATTCACGCGAACACCCAGCGTACCCTTTGCATTTAGCAATGCTTCAGTATTCGCTGCAAACAGCTCGTAGGGTACAACAATATCTTCATCAATATGTGTAGAGAGGTTGTCTTCATCAACCAACAACCAGTGGTCGTCCGCTACAGCACGATTAATTAACAGGGGCATAAACTCTCTCCTTAAACGGTGCTACACCGATTCGGCGAACCGTTTCGATAAAACGCTCTTCTTCACTGCGATTTTCAACATAAACCTGCAAGATGGTTTCAATCGTATTGGCCACATCAGCCTGAGGAACAGACTTACCGATGATCTTACCCAAAGAAGCATCTTCACGGGATGAACCACCCAGTGTGATCTGGTAATAATCTTCACCACCTTTATCCACACCCAACACACCGATGTGGGCTACGTGGTGGTGAGCGCAGGCATTAATACAACCCGACATATTCAGTTTGATATCACCGATATCGTAGAGGTAGTCCAGATCATCAAACTTCGCGTTAATCTGATCCGCCACATTCAAAGTATGTGCATTTGCCAATGAGCAGAAATCAAAGCCCGGGCAAACAATCATATCTGTCAGCGTACCGATATTAGCTCTAGCCAGGTTCAGATCACGTAGTGATTGCCATAAGGTATACAGATCACCTGCAGCAACATGAGCAAAGACCAGGTTTTGATCGTGAGTACTACGAATCTCGCCAAAGTTATAGGTGTCCGCCAGATCAGCAACTGCATCAAGCTGAGTATCAGTAATATCACCCGGTGGCTTAAGATGAGGTTTCAACGAGATAACAACAGCACGATAACCGGCTATTTTGTGCTCCCGGGTATTACGCTCATACCAGGCGTTGAATTCCTGATTATCTGCCAGTTGATTTTCCAACACAGCAAGACCATCGATCGCATCGGTCGCATATGGATGGGGCTCAAAGAAGCCTTTAATCTTTTCAACATAATCGTCAGTTAGCGCCAATTCAGTGGAGCGAATAATCTCCCACTCGGCTTCTACCAACTTGGTGAACTCTTCAGCACCCAACGCATTAACCAGTATTTTGATACGCGCTTTGTACTTATTATCCCGACGACCATTCAGGTTATACACCCGCAGGATCGCTTCAAGGTAGGTCAACAGATCCTGTTTTGGCAGGAATTCACGAATGACTTTACCAATCACCGGTGTACGACCCAGACCACCACCTACCAACACTTCAAAGCCAACGTCACCTTCTGCATTCTTAACCATATGCAAACCAATGTCATGAACCTGAGAAGCCGCCCGGTCTTCAGGGCCTCCTGTCACAGCGATCTTGAATTTACGCGGCAGATAAGCAAACTCCGGATGCAGCGTCGTCCACTGACGGATGATCTCACACCAGGGGCGCGGATCTTCGATCTCATCCGGAATTACACCGGCAAAGTGATCAGTGGTCGTATTACGCAGACAATTACCACTGGTCTGAATCGCATGCATTTGAACGTCAGCCAGCTCCGCCAGGATATCAGGAACTTCTTCTAGTTTTGGCCAATTCAGCTGAACATTTGTCCGGGTGGTGAAGTGGGCATAATTCTTATCATATTTGCGGGTGATATCTGCAAGTTTACGCACCTGAACAGAGTTCATCAGCCCATAAGGAACAGCGATACGCAGCATAGGAGCCTGACGCTGAATATAAAGGCCATTCATCAATCGCAGGCCACGGAACTCCTCATCGGGAATTTCACCTGCCAGAAAGCGGCGGGTCTGATCGCGGTACTGCTCAACCCGCGCATTGATCAGAGTCTGATCCTGTTCGTTATATTGATACATCGTTTATACCGCCGGCTAACCGACCCTCACCCTTAAAAATTACAATTCAAAAATTCATTTGCCTGATATAAGTTTTTATATCGGCCCTAATAATCTTAACCGGCTAAAACAAACCGCATACCTATCGCCAACAACAACGTTCCCATAATTGGCTGTATAACCCTTGGCGACAATTTACTGCCAAGATGACTGCCCAGGAAAACCCCCGGTAGAGAACCAATGACCAGATATAACAATAACCATAGGTCAACATTACCCATGCTATAGTGTCCAGCCCCTGCTACACCGGTCAGCACTACTGCATGCACCAGATCCGTACCCACTATACTTTGCATACTCATGCGTGGATAAAGCAGAATTAACAGTGCGGTACCCAACGCACCAGCACCCACAGAAGACAGCGTTACCAGGCTACCTAAGATGATCCCCATCAACAGTGTTACATAGGGACGATAACGGCGACCGTGCTTTTCAAACCGGGTACCTTTAAGTTTAACGACTGAATTACGAATCTTAGAGCGGAAGAAAACAGCAAAGGAGGTTAAAACCAACGAGACTCCCAGCGTGATATTCATCAGATGCTCTATCTTTTCAAGACCACCTAAACCTTCCAGATAATTCAACGTAAAGAGTGCACCGGGAATACTTCCCCCTAGCAACAATAAAACCACCCGCCACTCGACCAGCTTTTTCCGGGTATAAGTAATACTCCCACCAAATTTGGTAATAGCGGCATACAGCAAATCAGTACTGACCGCCGTTACCGGGGGAATACCAAAGACAACAATCAGAATCGGTGTCATTAATGCACCGCCGCCAATCCCTGTTAATCCAACAATAATACCAACCACCAGGCCGGCAAAGCTGTAAGCTATTTCCATCAACGATCTCAGCTGCCTAAAAGGCTGTCATATATAGAGGTGTCCGACATACGAACGGAACACCGAAAAATCAGAATCCGCTATAATAACGAAAGACTCCTTATAACTCAAAATAATAATTATAAATTTATTAATGCCTTTTTGATCTAAGTAGAAATTTAAAGCTTTCTCTTTTCACGCCTATCATCCCATCCATGCTCTGTAATATTTATCTGTGGCATTCCACAAACCCTTATTCCAAAAAGTTTCTAAAACATTCCAACATATTCTTTTTGATTTTAAGAAAAGATCTGCCATAATGGCGGCCAATATAGGGAGCTATGCGCCTGAAGCTTGTAAATCTGCAAAGACATCAAAGCACGCATGTCTCCGTAAACATTTTTGTCATATATGTAAAAAGAGTTCATCAATATGAGTCAATTGCCGGAACACAGACTGACCCACCTGCGTCAGCTGGAAGCAGAAAGCATCCACATCATTCGCGAAGTAGCATCGGAATTCGAAAACCCGGTAATGCTTTATTCAGTCGGCAAAGACTCCGCAGTGATGCTACACCTGGCCCGAAAGGCATTCTTCCCGGGCAAACCTCCTTTTCCTCTGATGCACGTTGATACAACCTGGAAATTTAAAGAGATGATCAGCTTCCGTGACAAGATGGCTGAGGAAGCGGGAATGGATCTGCTGGTCCATATAAACCAGGAAGGTGTTGATATGAATATCAGCCCCTTTACTCACGGCTCAAAAAAACACACTGACATCATGAAAACCCAGG
Organism: Amphritea sp.; assembly: GCA_024679645.1. Lineage (GTDB taxonomy): Bacteria > Pseudomonadota > Gammaproteobacteria > Pseudomonadales > Balneatricaceae > Amphritea. Next base: position 5,057 of record JAIBCZ010000068.1, on the reverse strand, counting down.
GCCTTAAGCAAGCTTTGGATAAGTACAAGTTTGATGCTGCTTTTGGTGGCGCCCGTCGTGATGAAGAGAAGTCCCGCGCTAAAGAGCGTGTTTTCTCATTCCGCGATAAGAACCATCGTTGGGATACAAAGAGTCAGCGCCCAGAACTGTGGAACACCTTCAATACCAAAATTGATAAAGGTGAAAGCATCCGGGTATTCCCTCTGTCTAACTGGACTGAGCTGGATATCTGGCAGTATATCTATCTGGAAAGCATTCCGATTGTTCCCCTCTATTTTGCTGCAGAACGCCCTATTGTTAAACGCGATGGCGTCGAAATCATGGTTGATGATGAACGCCTGCCGCTGGAACCTGGTGAGAAGCCCGAAATGAAGATGGTACGTTTCCGTACCCTCGGTTGCTATCCGCTAACCGGCGCAGTGGACTCAACAGCCCAAACCCTGCCTGAGATTATTCAGGAGATGCTGTTAACGACCACCTCTGAACGTCAGGGCCGGGTCATCGATAATGATGGCGCAGGCTCCATGGAACAGAAAAAAATGGAAGGTTACTTCTAATACGACAAGATACGCTGTAACGCGTTGAAGGCCGGTGTTAAAAGCTCCCTATTACAACAGGCTATGCTTCTAACACTGCCCTCCGCTCTCTACAGCGACACTTAGGCGCATTAGTCGTAGCAGGTTAACAAATCTCTTCAGTACAGAATTTAAGAATACGGAACACAATCATGAGTCATCAGTCCGATCTGATCGCCAGCGATATCGAAGCTTATCTGGCACAACATGAAAATAAAGAGTTACTGCGTTTTCTCACCTGCGGCAGCGTAGACGACGGTAAGTCGACCCTGATTGGTCGGCTGCTACACGACTCCAAAATGATCTATGAAGATCAATTGGCAGCACTGCACTCAGATAACGCCAAGATGGGAAATGCAGGTGAAGAACTTGACCTTGCTTTGCTGGTTGATGGGCTTCAGGCAGAGCGGGAACAGGGTATCACTATTGATGTTGCCTACCGCTACTTCTCTACTGATAAGCGTAAGTTCATTATTGCCGACACCCCGGGGCATGAGCAATATACCCGTAATATGGCGACCGGTGCCTCTACCTGCGATCTGGCAATTATCCTGATCGATGCCCGACACGGTGTCCAGGTACAGACTAAGCGTCACAGCTTTATCGTTTCTCTTCTGGGGATCAAACACACTATCGTCGCCGTCAACAAGATGGATTTAGTGGATTACAGCGAAGAACGCTACGAACAAATCAAGCAGGATTATCTCGACTTTTCTGCTGACTTAGATTTAAACGATATCCAGTTCGTACCAATGTCAGCGTTGAACGGCGATAACGTAGTAAACCTGAGCGAAAAGATGTCCTGGTATAAAGAGGCTCCATTGATGGAGTATCTTGAAACTATTGAAATCGCTAACGACCAAAACTTTGAGCAGCTACGTTTCCCGGTTCAATATGTAAACCGTCCTAATCTTGATTTCCGCGGCTATTGCGGCACTATCGGATCAGGTATCGTTCGCCCAGGTGACGAAGTAACCGTACTGCCATCGGGTAAGAGCAGCCGGGTTAAGTCGATTGTTACTTTCGACGGCGAACTGCAGGAAGCCTTTCCGCCTATGTCAGTCACCCTGACATTAGAGGATGAGATCGATGTCAGCCGGGGTGACATGCTTGTTCATAGCAGCGATGACGTCCGTGTCAGCAACCGCTTTGATGCGATGGTTGTCTGGATGGCTGAGCAGGAACTTCTGCCGGGACGCCAATACGATGTTAAGCTGGCAACACAGACAATTGCCGGTGGTATCAGCAGCATTCGTCACTGCGTCGACGTCAACACTCAGGAGCCGCACCCAGCAGCGACTCTGAAACTCAATGAAATAGCCCGCTGTGAGATTACACTGGAACGCCCGGTTGTCACCGATGATTACCGCGCCCATCACACAACCGGTTCGTTTATCATTGTTGACCGCCTGACCAACACTACCGTCGCGGCCGGCATGATTGCGGCTGATAGCAGCTCAGACACCGAAATGGATGACATTCTGGTCACCACCAGTGCCAGCATCACCAAAGCTGATCGTGAACGTCGCTATGGTCAAAAAGCGATCACCCTGGCCATCCAGGGCGGTTCTGAACAGCAACGTGATACCCTGCTATTCACCCTTGAGCGCCAGCTATTTAATCAGGGACGCGCAGTCGCTCTGTTGAATCGCAATAACCTGCCAGCTGAGCTCAACTCAGTCGCTACACTATTAAACGAAAATGGCCTGATCGTTCTGGCCGAAACCACCGATGGCGCATTACCTCAAGGCTCACTAGTCGTTAACCTGGAAGAAGCCGCTGCAGATCTAAGCCTGAATGCATCATCACAACCGGTGACGGCTCAGGTGAATGCTATCCTCGAGCTCATACGCGAACAGGGTACGGTTTAACCTGGAAACGCTCTGCGAACAAATTAACCGGATCTGATTTCACTCAGATTCGGTTAATTCTGTCGTAATAGCCCTGATTTATTACGCAGTTGCAAAAAAATTGAGGCACATCAAGCAGAAAGCTATACCGAATAGCGGCTAAAATCGTTAAACTTTAGAACTTTCTAATTTTAAGGCAAGCCCGGTAGTGACAGCGCCGGTGATGATGTAACAACATTATGACTGAATATCTGCTAATTATTATCAGCACCGTTTTGGTGAACAACTTCGTACTGGTTCAGTTTCTAGGACTCTGCCCCTTCATGGGCGTGTCTAATAAACTGGAAACAGCGATGGGAATGTCGCTTGCCACCACCTTTGTACTGACTCTCTCATCGGTCTGCAGCTACCTGGTTTATACCTACCTGCTGGCACCGTTAGAGATCACCTTCCTGAAAACAATCTCGTTCATTCTGGTCATTGCGGTCGTCGTTCAGTTTACTGAGATGGTGGTGCGTAAAACCAGCCCCCTACTCTATAAACTTTTAGGCATTTTCCTTCCCTTAATAACCACCAACTGTGCAGTGCTGGGTGTAGCGCTTTTGAATATCAAAAAGATGAACGGGTTTGTTGATTCCATCGTCTATGGCTTTGGTGCTGCGGTTGGTTTTTCACTGGCACTGATTCTTTTCTCCGCCATGCGGGAAAGAATCGCCGTTGCCGATGTACCTTTACCCTTTCAAGGGTCTGCAATTGGGATGGTCACCGCTGGCCTGATGTCACTCGCTTTTCTTGGCTTCACCGGCCTGGTTCAGTTTTAAGGAGTTACCGTGAGCGCTGTATTGATTGCCGTTCTGGTATTATTAGGACTAGGCCTTATATTTGGTATTTTGCTGGGTTATTCCTCAATCCGCTTCAAGGTTGAAGGTAACCCGCTGGTCGATCAGGTTGACTCACTGCTACCGCAGACCCAGTGCGGACAATGCGGTCACCCCGGCTGTCGCCCCTATGCTGAATCCATCGTTAATAGCGACGAGCCGATCAACAAATGTCCTCCCGGCGGTCAAAGCACCATTGAAGCTCTCGCCGATCTACTGGATGTAGAGGCGGTTCCTCTGGATGCTGAGCACGGTGAAGAGCAGGTTAAAACAGTCGCCTATATCCGTGAAGATGAATGTATCGGTTGTACCAAGTGTATCCAGGCCTGCCCTGTTGATGCGATCTTAGGTGCGGCTAAGCAGATGCACACTGTAATAGAATCTGAATGCACCGGTTGCGATCTCTGTGTCGAACCCTGCCCCGTAGACTGTATAGATATGCTTCCAATTGCCCCCACTCTCAACAGCTGGCAGTGGCCAGCCCCTAAACCCGGTATCGAGCTAATCGCCACCGACCGCCACCCGGGTATCGTAGTGGAGGCTGAGGGATGAAAAATACAGTACGGGTACATAGCTTCCATGGTGGAATACACCCGCCGGAGAATAAGAAACAGTCCACCGGCGCCCCGATCGCTTTGGCGCCGATACCTTCACGTATCGTGCTGCCTTTGCAACAACATATCGGTTTACCTGCTGACCCAGTGGTTAATGTCGGCGAACGGGTCCTCAAGGGGCAACTGGTTGCCGAAGCGATCGGTCGCATAAGCGCCAATATCCATGCATCCACATCCGGGATTGTGACAGCCATTGAGTCCCATCCGGTACCGCATATGTCCGGCATGCCCGCAGACTGCCTGATTATCGAAGCCGACGGCCAGGATGAGTGGATCGAACACCAGGGGCTGGAAGATTATACCCAGTTACCTAAGCCTGAGCTGATCGAATACATCCGTCAGGCCGGCGTCGCCGGCATGGGTGGTGCAGGTTTTCCTACTGATGTAAAACTGCACCTGGGTGACGATCATATCGTTAATACCCTCATCATTAATGCGGCCGAGTGCGAACCTTATATCACCGCCGATGATATGCTGATGCGCGAACGCGCGGAACAGATTCTCGGCGGCATTGAGATCATCGCCCACCTGCTGAAACCGCTACATATTATGGTTGGTATTGAGGATAACAAACCTCAGGCGATTCGCGCTCTGCATGCCGCATTAGACAACAGCCAACTGAATCTTGATATCGTCATCACTCCGACCAAATACCCATCCGGCGGTGAGAAACAGTTAATCAAGCTGCTCACAGGCATTGAAGTCCCCAGTGGCAAAATACCTGCGGATGTAGGTATTGTATGTCAGAACATCGGTACCACTACCGCTATCTTTAAAGCCGTCACCTATGGCGAGCCACTGATATCCAGAATCGTCACTGTGACCGGCCAGGCTGCCGGGCACAAGCAGAACTACGAAGTCAGAATAGGCACCCGTTTTACCGACCTTCTGGACCACTCTGATGTTAACCGCGGGCAGATGCACCGCTTGATCGTCGGCGGACCGATGATGGGCATCACCGTCGAAGATGAGCAGATCCCTGTAATAAAAACCACCAACTGCCTGATTGCCGGCAGTATTCAGGAGATGCCGGCACAACCACCGGCACAAGCCTGCATCCGCTGTGGTATGTGCGAGCAGGTCTGCCCGGTGGAACTTCTGCCACAACAGCTACACTGGTTTGCTAAAGGCCGTGAATTC
>JAIBCZ010000172.1 GCA_024679645.1 Amphritea sp. | reverse complement strand
TATTCGCGTATAATTTCGCCTCCCTTTGGCTTTGCCATAGAGGAAACTAACTTTAACTCCTTGCTTTCTTCCGTTTTTCGATACGGTGCGAAAGCTGCATAAACCGTAAGGAGCAATAATGCGTCATTACGAAATCGTTTTTCTGGTTCACCCGAATCAGAGTGAACAGGTTCCAGCTATGGTCGAGCGTTACACCAAGCTGATTGAAGAATCTGAAGGTCAAATTCATCGTCTGGAAGATTGGGGCCGTCGTCACCTGGCTTACCCAATTAACAAGATCCATAAAGCTCACTACGTTCTGATGAACGTTGAATGTGCTCAGGAAACTCTGGACGAGTTAACTAACATCTTCCGTTACAACGATGCGGTTATCCGTAACATGGTTGTACGTCGTAAAGATGCAGTTACAGATGTATCTCCTATTAAAGCTGCCGAAGGCCGTGAAGAGCGTCGTCCACGTCGCGATGATCGTTCTGAGAAGCCAGCTCCTGCACCTGCTGCAGAAGCTCCAGCTGCTGAAGCACCTGCTGCAGAGGCACCTGTTGCTGAAGCGCCAGCTGCTAAAGAAGCTGCTGCCGAGTAATCGGTTTAACATTTATTTAGAGGAGATATACCATGGCTCGTTTTTTCCGTCGTAGAAAATTCTGCCGTTTTACCGCTGAAGGTGTTACTGAGATCGATTACAAAGATCTGGATACCCTGAAAGGTTACATCACTGAAACCGGTAAAATCGTTCCTAGCCGTATCACTGGTACTAAAGCTCGTTACCAGCGTCAGCTGGCGACTGCTATCAAGCGTGCACGTTACGTTGCGCTGCTGCCATACACTGACAGCCACCAGTAATTACGGTTAACCTGCATTTTTTGATGTGCAGGTGATTAAACAAGTTTCAGCCCGTTATTGTTATGCACTGATGGGCAAGAGTAAATATAGAGGTTTGCGAGATGGAAGTTATTCTGCTCGAGAAAATTGGCAAACTGGGTGGCCTGGGTGACAAGGTTTCCGTTAAGCGTGGTTATGGTCGTAATTACCTGATCCCTTTCGGTAAAGCTGTTCCTGCTAACGCTGGTAACCTGGAAACTTTTGAAGCACGTCGTGCTGAGTTGGAAGCTGCTGCTTCTGAAAAACTGGGCTCTGCTCAGGCTCGTGCTGACCAGCTGAACGAAATCGAACTGTCTATCGTAGCCAAAGCTGGTGACGAAGGTAAGCTGTTCGGATCTATCGGTACTGCTGATATCGCTGATGCGATTACAGCAGCAGGTATCGAGATTTCTAAGAGCGAAGTTCGTTTGCCAGAAGGCGCTTTGCGTCACACTGGTGAATTCGAAGTTGCTATCCAGCTTCACCCTGAAGTAACTGCTCATGTCGGCATCATTGTTGTTGGTGACTAAGCATTACTTTTGATCTGATTTAATCAGATCAGGTGAGTTAAGAAGCACTGCGTAGTATTATACTGCGCAGTGCTTTTTTCGTTTTAGGGCGTTGAGTTGTTCAGCGGCTATTGGTTTCTGTCGAGGTATAAGGTTTTATGGATTATCTGGATCCTGATTCAGCGGATATGGAGGGTGTAAAAGTCCCGCCCCATTCACAGGAAGCCGAGCAATCTGTGCTGGGTGGATTGATGCTGGATAACAACGCCTGGGATACGGTTTCAGAAATCGTGATGGAAGATCAGTTCTATCGTCATGATCATCGTTTGATCTTCCGAACCATCGAAAAACTGGTTGGCAATATGCAGCCAATCGATGTTGTTACTATATCTGAAGAACTGGATCGTACCGGTAACCTTGATGCTGCGGGTGGGTTAGATTACCTGGTAGAGCTGGCCCGAAACACGCCCAGTGCATCTAATATCCGTGCCTATGCTGAGATCGTTCGGGATCGTGCCTTACTACGTAAGATGATCAATGTTGCTCATGAGATTGCTGATAACGCCTTTATGCCCGAAGGTAGGGCGAGTGGCGATCTGCTTAGTGAAGCTGAACAGATGATCTTTCAGATCGCCGAAGACCGGCCCAATGAAGGCGGTCCTATCGGCGTGAATCCTCTGTTGAAAAAAGCAGTGGATAAGATCGACGAACTGTTTAACTCCGACGGTGCGATGACAGGAGTGACGACCGGCTTTGATGAGCTGGATAAGGCGACGGGCGGTATGCAGCCTTCAGATCTGATTATTGTCGCGGCACGTCCGTCTATGGGTAAAACCACTTTTGCAATGAACTTGGTTGAAAATGCGCTGATGGCGCAGGATAAGCCGGTATTAGTTTTCAGTCTTGAGATGCCCGCGGATCAGTTGGTAACGCGGATGCTGTCCTCGTTGGGGCGAATTAATCAGACTAAGGTTCGTTCCGGTAAGCTGGAAGAGGATGACTGGCCGCGTCTGACCACTGCGGTGAATATGCTGCGGGATAAGCCTCTGTTTATCGACGATACTGCGGGGATAAGCCCGACAGAAATGCGTAACCGGGCGCGTCGGATTGTTCGTGAACATGGTGGTATCGCTATGATCATGGTCGATTACCTTCAGTTGATGCAGCTCAAAGGAGGGAATAGTGAGGGTCGTACCGCTGAGATTTCAGAGATTTCACGCTCTCTTAAGGCCTTGGCAAAAGAACTTGAATGTCCGGTAATTGCTCTGTCGCAGCTTAACCGTGCACTGGAGCAACGGCCGAATAAGCGCCCGGTAAACTCTGATTTGCGAGAATCAGGTGCGATCGAGCAGGATGCCGATGTGATTATGTTTATCTATCGGGATGAGGTCTATAACGAAGACTCGCCAGATAAAGGTATCGCTGAAATTATTATCGGTAAGCAGCGTAACGGGCCGATCGGTAGTAATCGTTTGGCCTTTATTGGTCAATTTACTAAATTTGAGAACCTGGCGCCGATGGCGTATCAGGAGTATGAATAAGTAAGGTACTAGTTAACGCTAAAAAAAACCGCCAAGATGGCGGTTTTTTTATTTTTAGTTGCCAGAATTCAGAGGTTTTTATGCACAGCTGTTTTGCCCTTTAGTTATAAACAGAAACAGGGCAACAAAGCTGTGCGTAACTCTGGGATAACCATAGTAAAGCCCGCAATACGGGGCTTTCAGGTAACGGTTAAAAACCATTCAGTGATCTTTTTCTGGTATAAAACCTAATCAGTTGACGTTCTAAATTGTATGTTAAGCGCACAGTTATTCGGCAATTTTGACAATTCGATTCTGGAACTCTTCTGGTACCGGGATAACTTTACGCTCATTGTAGTCGAAGAAGATGATGCCGGTTTTAGCATGAGCGATCTCGACCGCTGTTTTTTTGTTGCTTAACAGGTAGTAGATGTCACAACCGTATTTATTAAAGTCACCAACAGCAATATCGATCTGCACCAAATCGGCATGGAAACCTTCAGCCTTATAGACGATTGCTGAATCGGTCATAACAATGCCGGCACCTTCGATATCCAGTTCGCCATAATTGTATGAATTTAGAAAACGCACCCTGGCTTCATGTACCATGGCCAGAACGGCATCGTTACCAAGGTGGCCGCCGTAGTTAATATCGCTAATGCGCACTGGCATTTCGGTGCTGAAGCTATAATTGTCGGGCATATCAATTTTGATACGTGCCATAGGTAAAGCTCCTGAAATATAAAAGAAATTTGTATTGTTACAATCCAATAATAGTGGATGCACAGAGATGAGTCTACGCAGAATAAATCCGTATTATCGCTGGTTGTTTCCCTGGTTGCTGGACCGTGTGTCGAAGGTTGTTGCGCCGGAACGAGATCAGCTGCTGGCGCGAGCCAGGGGCATCGTTCTGGAGGTGGGCGCTGGCACGGGTACCAGTTTTTCCTGCTACCAGCAGGAGGTGACTCAATTGCTGGCGTTAGAGCCTGATACCAGTGTTGTTGCCAAAGCCAGAAAGGTGTTGGCAGGGCTGTCGCCTCAGGAGCAAGCTAAAATTGAGTTGCTGGTAGCCGATGCGATGGCGATACCGCTACCGGATAGCAGTTGCGATACAGTGGTCTGTTTTCTGGTTCTATGCTCAGTACCAGAACCGTTACAGGTGTTGTCTGAGATAGCGCGGGTGCTGAAGCCTGGTGGAAGTCTGCTGTTTTTTGAGCATGTGTTAGCAGACAGTGAACAAGTGCAGCGCTGGCAACATCGTCTTAACCCATATTGGCATCGTTGTGCCGGGGGATGTCAGCTAAACCGGGAAACGGCAGAGTATATCCGGCAGGCGGGATTTGAATTACAAGAGATGCAACGATATCAGCATGGATCTTTTCCTGTTTTAGTTCGGCAGTTGGTGACGGGGGTGGCAGTCAAGCCTGAACTGATCGTATAAAGAATACAAAGGTAGCTATGTGACTGATTTGTTGACTCTTTCTCTGGGCTAAAAATATGGTCCTCAGGATAAGTGTGATTCAGTGATCAAGTGATGTGTGGTTAATGAGCTATAATCGTTTTAATAACATGTTAAACGAATTAAGGATAAGAGATGATTAAAGTAAGTGTAATGTATCCAAACGCTGCAGAAGTAAAGTTCGACATTGATTATTACTGTGATACTCATATGCCGCTGGTCGCTGAATTGCTGGGTGATGCATTGAAAGCTAGTGCGGTCGATTATGGAATGGCAGGTGGAGCACCTGGAGAAGCGCCTGCTTTTGTTGCGATGGGGCATATGACGTATGAGTCAGTCGGGGCTTTTCAAAAAGCCTTTGGTCCACACGCGAAACAGATAATGGCGGATCTGCCTAACTTCACTGATGCTCAACCGGTTATTCAGATCAGTGAAATAAAGCTTTAACAGCCGTGGCTCGTAGCTCGACCGTCACAAAGAACGTGACTAGCTCGTCGCTCATAAAAGCCTTCTATATTAGGTATGGAAGGCTTTTTGAGTTAAGTAGTTTGTAAGAAAGTTGTTGTGTTGGTTTTGCAGGGGCTGATAATTCTGAGCCACGAGCTATTTATTCTCGTATTCCCGAATAACCTCAAACATCCCCGTCGTTAGTGTCTGCAGATCCTCATCGGACATGATGTACGGCGGCATAACATAAACCAGTTTACCAAAGGGGCGTATCCAGATACCCCGTTCGACAAACAGGGGCTGAATCTCCGCAGTCACTACGGGTTCTTTCAACTCGACGACACCGATAGCTCCCAGACAACGAACTTCTGCTACTGAGTCCAGTTCT
>JAIBCZ010000278.1 GCA_024679645.1 Amphritea sp. | reverse complement strand
TTAAAAAATGAAATCAGCACAAAGCTTACTAGAATCGTACGCTGAGAAATAGCCTGACTATATACTTTGGGGGGTATAGCCCTGGAGCAACTCACGACTTCGCAACGGTCGATTACCCAGTTGCTGCTCTAACGCAAGTCTCATCAGCCTTTTTGCTGCCCGGCGAATCTTGGGATGCTGATATTGCTCACTGACAATACCGAGCAACTGCTCACCGGTGAAACATGACGATTTAATCTTCTCACTAAGCTGAGAAACCACAATAAAGCCCTGGGCCGGATCAAACCGGTAAATAATATCTGCCTGGCAGTTCTGCACATCAAACTGAAAACCCAGCTGTTTCAGCAACTGTTGCTCAAAGGTGCGCAGTGCCAGCTCAATATCAACGGCATCACGCAACTCATTTAACACATATTGATAATACACGTAGAGCTGAGGATGAGAATCAGAAGGCTGTAGCAAGCGTTCAAGCAACTCATTGACATAGAGCCCGCAGATCAATGAATCACCTTTAAGAAACAGAGGTGCAGCCACGGCTTCGGCCTGGGTGATGGTTTTCAGTTCATGCCGCCCCCGCCAACTGACCTGCAGGGGTGTAAAAGGCTGTATCATCGCTCGCATACGCGAGCGAGGGCTACGCGCACCTTTTACTACAGCACTGACTTTACCCTGCTCCAGGGTAAAAAGATCAACCAGCAGACTGGTTTCTCTATAAGGACGGGAGTGCAGGACATAGGCTGCCTGAGCGTCTACTTGATAACTCATAGGCAGACATCACTCAATCTATATCGTTGTAACCCAGACTACGAAGCGCGCGTTCATCATCAGACCAGTTACTACGCACCTTAACCCAGAGGTTTAGCATCACTTTGGAATCAAACATTTTTTCCATGTCGAGACGGGCATCCCGACCGATACCTTTAATTTTAGCGCCTTTATCACCAATAACGATGCGCTTCTGGCCTTCACGCTCAACCAGAATCAACGCACTGATGATAAGAATACCCCGTTCGTTACGCTTGAACTCTTCTATTTCAACCGTGGTTCCGTAGGGTACTTCATCACCCAGATTACGCATCAGCTTTTCCCGCACCAGCTCAGCGGCAAGAAAGCGGGAGCTACGGTCGGTTACCTGGTCATCCGGGTAGAAGTGAATACTTTTCGGCAGCTGTTCATTGATCACCGCTTCAAGACGATCGACACTGGTGCCATTTTTCGCTGATATAGGAATAATTTCCAGAAATTCCATCTTCTTAGACAGCTCTTCCAGGTGCGGTAGCAGTAAGTCTTTATCATCCAGTTGATCAATTTTATTAATCACCAGGATAACGGGACATTTTATGCCACCAAACTTTTCAAAAACAATTTCGTCTTCTTCAGTCCAGGCCGTACGATCAATAATAAACACCACAACATCAACATCACGAAGCGCTGAGCTGGCTGCCTTATTCATATAGCGGTTGATCGCTTTATCCTGGTCTTTATGCAGCCCGGGAGTATCGACATAGACAGCCTGAACATCACCCTCGGTCTTAATACCAACGATCTGGTGGCGAGTTGTCTGCGGCTTCCGTGAGGTAATACTCAGCTTCTGGCCGAGAATATTGTTCATCAGGGTGGATTTACCTACATTAGGCCGGCCAACGATCGCAACAAAACCACAGCGTTGCTCTTCGTTAGGCTGATCCAGTAGATAGCTCAGATCACGGCTCATATTTTCCCACCTACTTTCAGAAGCTTAAGCGCAGCGCCCGCAGCATTCTGCTCTGCCTGACGACGACTACTACCACGGCCTTCTGTTGGCTTATCTAACATACTTACCTGACAGCTGATTTCAAACGTCTGCTTGTGTGCTTCGCCAGTTACCGAAAGTAACTCATAGTCCGGTAATGGTGCACGCCTGGACTGCAGAAACTCCTGCAACCGCGTTTTTGAGTCTTTCTGGGTGTCTTCAAGCGAAGTCTGTTCGAGACGAGTCTGATACCAGCTAAGAATATAGGGACGGCAGCACTCCATATCGCTATCGAGATAGATAGCACCAATGATCGCCTCAACGGTATCGGCCAGTATAGAATCACGACGGAAGCCTCCACTTTTCAATTCACCGGAGCCCAATCTGAGATAGTCTCCCAGTTTCATCTCTCTTGCCAGCTCAGCAAGAGTTTCCCCTTTAACCAGTAGCGCCCGCAATCGGCTTAGCTGCCCCTCTTTCGCTTCAGGGAAACGAAGATAGAGCGCTTCGGCGATCACAAAATTGAGAATCGAATCGCCCAGAAACTCAAGACGTTCATTATTACGCTTTCCATGACTACGATGAGTCAGCGCCAATTCAATCTTACTGTCATCGTTAAACTTATAACCCAGCTTTTTCGCCAGGTCTGTAGCAGGCTTTATAATCAACGGATAATCACTTCATATTGCTCATTAAACTTCACAACCGCATCAACATTGTAATACATAGGCACAACAATATTGTATTTCAGCGTCAGGGTTTTAACGCCCTCGTGAATTTTGATAACTACCGCGCCAGGAGGTAGCTTTATTTGATTTATCAATAGACGTTTAGATATTTTTAAACGGGTTTCTCGTGGCGTATCCGTTTTAGTATCAAGCTCATGGGTCAAGTCCTCCATTATCGAAGACACTTGGCTATGATTCCAGTAAGGAGAATATAATTTAAATCCAACCGATAAAAACATACCGGCAACAACCAAAAT
>JAIBCZ010000034.1 GCA_024679645.1 Amphritea sp. | reverse complement strand
TTTGGTGCCGTTGCATTGGTGATGCTGGTGATTTTTCTGTTGGGGTTTTTCCTCGACTTTATCGAGATCACTTTTGTCGTGGTGCCCATCGTAGCCCCAATCCTGCTGGTTATGGGTTTGGACCCTATCTGGTTAGGTGTGATGATCGCCATAAACTTACAAACGTCTTTCCTCACCCCTCCTTTTGGCTTTGCGTTGTTTTATCTTCGCGGTGTCGCACCCGAAAGTATCTCAACCATGCAGATCTATCGAGGGGTCATTCCCTTTATTCTGATTCAGTTAGTGGCCCTGTTGGCTATAGCACAGTGGCCTGGACTGGCAACCTGGCTCCCAAACCTGGTATATGGTTAGGGAACCTACGAATAAGTCCTAACGGCACTCTGGCTTACGGGAGAGTTCACAATCAAGGAAGAATTTTGCCATAATGTCTAGACCTTATAATAAGTTCTGACACCGAGTGTGGACTTTCCCGTAAGCCCCGCAGGGCAAGCCCTGAAGCCAGCATTTGCTTCGTTGTAGTTCTTATTAAGGACTATGGCCATTAATGGCGTACTTCGCCTTGCATCTGCAGACTTCAGGGTTTGCAGAGCACGAATTGGACTTGTTCGCAGGTTCCTTAGGCTAAGACAGAATAAAAAAAGCCTCGTGATATATACCACGAGGCTTTTATCTATAACGTTGTTTTATTTATCTTGATGAATCAGTATCCCAACCCCAGGCAGAGGCTGCCTTATCAAAACTAACCGCTTTATCAACATGTTGATTAGCACCACCAGCAACTTCTGAATTATGAATCCTATAGCTGGAATTAACTTTTGAATTATTTATTGCATGGTTGGAATAAGGGTCGTTTAGCATAGCGTTTGAAGAAAAAGCGCTGGATGAGATCACGGCTAAGCTCAAAGTAATACCTGTTAATAATTTAGTGTTCATGGCTATATCCTCATATATTTTCAATTCATATTCAATATATAACTCTTTGCTGAAACACGACTGAAAAATAGTAATTATATTTTTTATTAACGTTAAGCATAATAGAAAGGATATTTTAACTTAATTATTACATTACATATAACTATCAACGAAAAAGCCTCATCGTTAACACGACGAGGCTTTTATATGTAACATTTTTATTTATTTTGATGAATCAGCATCCCAACCCCAGCTAGAAGCCGCTTTATCAAAACTAAACGCTTTATCGACATGTTGATTAGAACCAGTACGCATTTCTGAGCTATGAATTCCATAGCTTGAATTAACTTTTGAGTTATTTATTACATGAGTGGAATAAGGGTCGTTTAGCATAGAGTTCGCAGAAAAAGCGCTGGATGAAACCATTGCTAAGCTCAAAGCAATACCTGTTAATAATTTACTGTTCATGGCGATATCCTCATATGTTTTTCAATCCACAGTCAATATATGAGACTTTCCTGAAATGCGACTGAAAATTGTCACTATCGTTATAACATTTAAAACTTAATGCTATGAATATGTTATAAGAAACCCACTATGACTACAGCCAGATAAATACGAATGAAACTAACGATGACGTTTTAATATAGGAACAATAAAAAATACCGATCAATAATATAAACACTTTTGATAACACCGGCTCAGCAGATAAGAATGGCCGAAAGTAAGCTCAGCGAGACCCTTTTATAGCGCATAAAAAAACAGGCATTGCTGCCTGTTTTTTTTTGACTAGCCTGCTTACAAAGAGCGGGCGTTCATATAAGCCTGCTCAGATACCGCATGCCACTGAGTAGCCTGATCACGGAACTTGACGAAAGATTCAAACACTTTCTGCGACATTGGATCTTTCGCTGCTTCTTCAGATACCACTGCATCAGATAATGACTTGATCTCTTTCAGTACTTCATCCGGGAACTTACGTAACTCAACACCATGTTCAGTCACTAACTGTTCCAGTGCACGGTTGTTCTTCGCGGTGAAGTCAGCCAGCATATCCTGGTTAGCCACACGAATTGCACTGCGAACAATAACTTGCAAGTCCTCAGGCAACTTCTCGAATGCTTCTTTGTTAATGAAGCTTTCCAGAGTTGTGCCAGGCTCATGCCAGCCGGGATAGTAGTAAAATTTCGCTGCTTTATGCAGACCGAAGGCCATATCATTATATGGACCCACCCACTCAGTTGCATCAATAGCCCCTGACTGCAAAGAGGGGAATATTTCACCACCAGGCAACAGTACAGGCGTACCTCCGGCCCGCTTAAGCACTTCACCACCTAAGCCCGGAATCCGCATTTTAAGGCCTTTCAGGTCCTCTAGTGTGTTAATCTCACGATTAAACCACCCACCCATCTGCACACCGGTATTACCGGCCGCACCCGGGATCAATCCAAACTCAGCATAAACCTCTTCCCATAACTCCATACCACCACCGTGGTACAACCATGAGTTCATCTCCTGAGCCGTCAGCCCGAAAGGCACTGCAGCAAAGAACTGTGCTGCACGGGTCTTACCTTTCCAATAATAAGCTGCACCATGTCCCATTTCAGCAGTACCACGAGATACCGCATCAAAGATCTCCAGCGCGCCGACGAGTTCTTTAGCACCATAGACTTTAACGTTGATTCGTCCACCGGACATTTCACCGATCAGGGCCGCCAGATTATTCGCCCCGGTACCCAAACCTGGAAAGTTTTTTGGCCAGGTTGTTACCATCTTCCATTCGATGGTCTCTGGCTTAGCAGCGACTGGCGCAGCAGGTTGTGCAACCGGCTTACAATCCGCAACCGGCGCTTTTTGTTCCGTACATGCAGCCAGGCCCGCCGCAGCGGCACCCAAACCCAAGACTTTAACAATCTCACGACGTTTCACAAGGCATCTCCCTAATCGTCAATTTATTCTATTTTTATACATAACCCAATGAACATAGCACCAAGTTATAAATCCTGCAATTTCAAATAGTAAGCCCGTTGCTTTAGCTGCTTTTTTGCAACCCAAAAGCACTAATAATAAGTTATGGGTTAATTCTCTTGCACTAAATTACTGATATACTCATTGCCGTCACATTACGCATAACCTGAATACGGAATCCAGCTTGCAATCACTTAACCTTCTAAAGTCTATTGCTGATGCAAAATCAAATCTGCGTAAGTCTGAGCAGAAAGTTGCCGATTACGTACTGGAGCACCCTTCAGATGTGATTCATATGCGGATTGTTGACCTGGCTTCTGAAGCAAATGTGAGCGAACCTACAGTCGTGCGTTTCTGCCGAGCACTTAATTACGATGGGTTTCAGGATTTTAAGCTAACGCTAGCTCAGGGCCTCGCCAGCAATGCTAATTTCGAGCAGTTTTCCCTTAACAGTAAAGATACGGTAAGCGAGTTTAAGCAGAAAATTTTCGACTCAACCGTCGGTAACATGATGCGCGTGCGGGAAGAACTAAACGCTGAAACCCTTGAAGCAGCCATTGATGCAATTGCCAATACCAATCGCCTTGAGCTATATGGCTTTGGCGCATCAGCCCCCGTATGTAATGACGCTCAACATAAATTCCATCGTCTTAAAATCGCAACTTCTGCCTATTCAGACCCCCATATGCAGATGATATCGGCGACCACGCTAACTGAGCAGGATGTGGTAATCGCTATATCCCAAACAGGCCGTACCAAAGATCTTCTCCATTCGGTAAAGCTGGTAAAGGATGCCGGCGTTACCGTCATCTCTCTTTGTCCAAGTAATACACCCCTGGCAGATCTGGCATCTATCTCTATCCACATCGATCTGGAAGAAGATAAAGACCTCAGCACACTAATGTCTTCCAGAGTTGTACATCTGGTTGTTATCGATGTATTGGCGGTTGGCGTGGCAATGAAGCTGGGACCAGGATTACTCGATCACCTCAAGACTATTAAGCGGGGCCTGAAAAGCCTGCGTCAGAACGATAAGCGCCTGCCTTTGCGCAAACCTGCTGACTGATTTACGCCTTTTATTCTCATTTCTGTAACACTTCTCTGACATATTTAATGCCGTAAAGGCAGCTTTAAGGGCTGCGCATATTTGAAATTCTCTTTTGTCTGTTATAAAAAAGAGTTTAGCTGTTTATCAATAAAGCAAAGCCACCGGTTAGCCTTCTCTGGAATCAGGCTGCCAGGTAGATTTTACAGAACGTATAGGAGCCCCCTGCTATGCTAATACGGAAAGATCAGAATCTCAGCGAAATTCAAACGGAAGTCTTTGATATAATTGTTGGTATTGAAGAGGAAGCGCAACAGGCTATGAAGAAAAAAGCTTCTGAGAAAAGCCTCGTTTACCGACGTGCCATTGAAGAGCGCAGAAAGAAGAAAGAGCTCGAACAGCAAATTAACGATGAACTCTGGTTTGAAGATATCTAACTATCGACTATAAAAAAAAGCCTGCAGAAGCAGGCTCTTTAAATCCTTTCTGTCACATCTCCGGATAAAGAATATCCAAAGGTACTGAGCGCCCGCTATCAATGACTATTGATGCATGTTTACGCTTCAGTTTACGCGGTTCTGATACACCGCATGAGTGAGCAATCATCTCCACCTCATTCACCAGATGCTGATGATAGCTAGTCACCCTGACCGATTTATTTTCCGGTACCAAACCTCGCTGCAGATCTTCTTCATGGGTTGTAATACCGGTTGGGCAGGTATTCTTATTACACTGCAACGCCTGAATACAACCTAGCGCAAACATGAAGCCCCTGGCACTGACACAAAAATCAGCACCCATACAAAGCGCAGCAGCGACATCCGTAGGGTTTATACACTTACCTGACGCAACCACTCGAATCCGATCCCGCAGACCATGCATTATCAACTTATTCACCAGCGCTGGCAGACTCTCCCTTAATGGTAACCCGACACTATCCATCAATGGCATCGGTGCTGCTCCGGTCCCCCCGTCACTACTATCAAGCGTAATAAAGTCTGGTGCTTCTTCTATCCCTCTGGAGACTATCTGCTCACAAAACTCGTCCAGCCAGTCAGTTGAACCCAGCACCAGCTTGAAACCTACCGGCTTCCCCGTAACCTGACGAATATGGCTGACCGTATCCAACAGATCATCGATTGAAGCGATATCCGGGTGCCGATTTGGACTTATCGATGCATGGCCTTCCGGAATACCTCGAATTGCCGCGATTTCAGCGCTGACCTTCTCAGCCGGCAACATGCCACCTTTACCCGGCTTCGCGCCCTGGCTAAGCTTGATCTCAAACATTCTGACATTTTCATACGCGGCTTTTTCTCTCAGCTTCTCATCACTGAGCATACCGTGCTCATCACGCACACCATACTTAGCGGTACCTATCTGACAGACAATGTCACAACCACCTTCCAGGTGAAAAGGCGATAACCCCCCCTCACCGGTATTCATCCAGCAGCCCGCCTCATTAGCCCCCCTAGAGAGCGCCTGAACGGCTGGTTTGGACAAAGCCCCATAGCTCATGCCAGAAATATTAAAGAATGACTTTGCATCAAATGGATGGCGACAATGAGGTCCAATGCGCAGTGGCTGATTCTTCACCGCATCTTCTTTCATCGTAGGAAACGGGCAATTAAGAAAAAAGTAAGTGCCGGGAATACGCAGGTCTCTGGATGAGCCAAAAGCGATCGTATTATCAATATCTTTTGCCGCCCGATAGCACCAGCTACGCTGCGCCTGGTTAAAAGGCATCTCTTCTCTGTCCATAGCAAAGAAGTATTGACGAAAAAACTCTCCCAGATGCTCAAATACGTAGCGGAAACGGCCAAACAATGGATAGTTTCGTCGAATAGTCTGCGTCGTTTGATTCTTATCTATCTGATAAATAATCAACCCGGTTATCAACCCACCAATGACGATCAACAGCAAAATGCCGCCCAGAATTGCTACGAAATTAATCGCAAAGCTACTGACGGGATCGATCATAGTCTGCACTCCTTGTTATTGTTTATTAGCGCATATTAAAAAACAGGTATCACAATCCTAACCTGTTGCATCGGCAATGCCTACGGGAACATAAGGCTAAGATAAAATATTATATTGAAGGGCAAAATTTCAGGCTAATTGAAGAGACTTCTCCAGACAGGAGAAATGATACCGAGACACGTAAGCCAGGTTTCTTCAGCGGAATAAGGATTCGATGGTTCTCGAAAAGATAGTTCTCTCAATCAAGGCAAGGGGCGCTATCGGAGCTTTGAAACGCTGAAAGTATTACTCGATCAAACAGAGAGCTTAGACAAGCTCTATCTTGTCGATAGATATTCAGTGAGTAAATATCTATATGACAAGACAAAGCTGATTTCTAAAAGTTTTATCAACTCCAGATCTATTCAACCGTCACCGACTTCGCTAAATTTCGCGGCTGATCGACATCGGTGCCTTTCAGAACAGCAACATAGTAAGCCAGTAACTGTAAGGGAATTGAGTATATAATCGGTGCCATTACGGTTGGAACATCCGGTAAAGTGATCAGTTCCAGATCATCACCTGGTTTTACCTGTGCCTTAGAATCGGCAAACAGGAATAACTTACCGCCCCGGGCTCGAACCTCTTCCAGGTTAGCCAGTAGCTTTTCAAGTAGCGAATTATTCGGTGCCACAGCTACAATCGGCATATCCTCATCCACTAGCGCCAGAGGGCCGTGTTTCAATTCCCCTGCAGGGTATGCTTCAGCATGGATGTAAGAGATCTCTTTAAGCTTCAGAGCCCCTTCTACCGCGACCGGATAGATAGTACCCCGTCCCAGAAACAGAGTGTGATGCTTATCAACAAAGTGCTC
This sequence comes from Amphritea sp., assembly GCA_024679645.1. Lineage (GTDB taxonomy): Bacteria > Pseudomonadota > Gammaproteobacteria > Pseudomonadales > Balneatricaceae > Amphritea. Next base: position 7,037 of record JAIBCZ010000034.1, on the reverse strand, counting down.
TGCCATCTTCTGAATCGCCGGATCCAGAGCCAAAACCTGTTCACACAGATCTGATAGCTGTTGGAGGTCAGACACCATGCGCTCTTCTTCAGCGTAGCCATTACGCCGTGCCAAAATCAGCGTCGTTAGCATCAGTGCGACTAACTGACTGGTAAATGCTTTAGTCGAGGCAACACCGATCTCCGGACCCGCATTGGTCATCAAAGACAGATCGGACTCACGTACCAACGAACTGCCCGGTACATTACAGATGGACAGAAAGCCCAAATAATCCTGCTCTTTTGCCTCGCGAAGAGCGGACAAGGTATCCGCCGTTTCACCTGACTGAGAAATGGTAATAAACAGGGTGCCCGGCATACATACCGTCGCCCGGTAACGAAACTCACTGGCCACTTCAACCATACAGGGAATACCCGCCAGCTTTTCGATCCAGTAGCGGGCAACGACACCAGCGTTATAACTGGTACCACAGGCAACTATCTGAACCATTTTCACCTGATCGAAGAGCTCCGATGCATTCGAACCAAATATCTGCTCTAACACTCGTCCCTGATGAATTCGTCCTTCAAGGACATTAGTAATAACCGCAGGCTGCTCATAGATCTCTTTCAGCATATAGTGGCGGTATTCGCCCTTATCTGCCGTACCATGTCCATGTTCAAATAGCTTAATTTCCCTGACGGCCAGATTACCGGAACCGTCCTCGATGGCTATCTGTCCCTGACTGATCAGTGCCAGATCACCCTCTTCCAGATAGATAAAACGATCAGTTACCTGTAACAGTGCCAACGGATCTGAAGCGATAAAGTTTTCTTCAACACCCACACCGATCACCAGGGGACTACCCATGCGAGTCGCGAGCATCCGATCAGGCTGTTGCTGATCAATGACCGCCAACGCATAAGCACCTTCTAATCGCTGAACGGTCTCCCTCAACGCCTGTTCGAGTGAATAGCCGTTAGCTACTGCACGATAAATCAGATGAGTAACCACCTCGGTATCCGTATCTGAAATAAACCGATAGCCTTCGGCAATCAGTTCTTCTTTCAACGTAACATAGTTTTCAATAATACCGTTGTGCACGATCGCAATGCGGTCAGAAGAGAGATGCGGGTGAGCATTGCGTGCTTCCGGTTTACCGTGAGTTGCCCAGCGAGTATGCGCTATTCCCAGATTACCCGGCAACGGGTGTTCTTCAAGCCCTGCTTCCAGCTCAGCAACCTTCCCCACTCGCTTAACATGGTCTAACAGGTCAGTCTTGGCATTATAAACAGCCATACCCGCAGAATCATAACCCCGGTATTCCAGGCGCTTAAGTCCTTCCAGCAGAATCGCTGAAATATTCCGGCCAGCGATAGCCCCAACTATTCCACACATAATTCCGCTTCCTTATGACTTTTTAACCGGACGCTGCCAGTTATTGAGGTTAAGCTGCTTAGCACGGGTCACTGCCAACTGATCACTTTCAACCGTTTTGGTAATGGTAGAACCTGCACCTACCGTTGCACCCGCGCCAACCTGAACCGGTGCAACCAGAGAGGAATTTGAACCGATAAAAGCGCCATCACCAATTTCAGTTAGAGATTTATTCACGCCGTCATAGTTACAGGTAATAGTACCGGCACCTACATTGACACCAACACCTACCTCTGCATCACCAATATAGCTCAGATGATTAACCTTACTTCCCTCGCCAATATTCGCTTTCTTGGTTTCTACGAAATTGCCCACTTTAGCGTTTTTCGCCAAATGGCTGCCTGGCCGCAGACGAGCAAAGGGGCCTATGTCGCAATTCTCAGCAACGACCGCCTGTTCAAGCATCGAATTTGCTTTGATACAGGTACCGGAGCCGATAACTGAATCTTTAATAATACAGTTCGCCCCGATAGTGACATTATCACCAAGGCTCACGTTGCCTTCCAGGATCACGTTGATATCGACCGACACATCATGCCCAACGTTCACTTCACCACGAATATCAACTCGTGCAGGATCGGCCAGACTTACGCCTTCCAGCATCAGCGCTTCAGCCTGACCAAGTTGATACCAACGTTCCAGCTCAGCCTGCTGCATACGATTATTAACACCCTGCACTTCCTGCTCAGTGGCCGGGTGAATAGCCTGAATCCGTACGCCTTGCTTAGCAGCCATGGCAATAATATCGGTCAGATAATATTCACCCTGGGCATTATTAGCGGATAACTGCGGAATCCATTGTTTTAATAGTGCCGAAGGCAGCGCCAGAATCCCGGTGTTTACTTCTGTAATCTTCAACTCTGCTTTGCTGGCATCCTTGTGCTCCACAATAGCCTCGACATCGCCGGCATCACTACGGACGATCCGGCCATATCCAGTAGGATCCGCCAGACTCACCGTCAACAAGCCAAAGTCACCGTCTTCGGCTATCTTCACAAGCTCTGCCATGGTCTCTGAGCGCGTTAAAGGAACGTCTCCGTACAATACCAGTACAACACCATTATCAGAGACGCCTGGCATCGCCTGTGCGACCGCATGGCCTGTTCCCAGTTGTTCCGTTTGCAGAGCAAACTCAACAGCCTGATCAGACAGCATCGTTTCAACTTTTTCAGCACCGTGACCAATGACAATATGTAGCCGGGCATTTGATAACGTCGACGCATTATCAATAACATGTTGCAGCATCGGCTTGCCACCGACCGTATGCAGTACTTTAGGCAGAGAAGATTTCATCCGACTACCCTGGCCTGCAGCCAGGATGACGATATCAAGCATATTCAAAACAGAGGCATCCTTGGTTTATGACAGCATTGACCACTTCCGTTAGCCTGCTGCTGTTGACATAAGATTCGATTTAACAGAACTTTAATATAACTGATCACAGATGCAACATGAAACGTCAGAGAAAAATTGACAAATATGAATGAAGAACTGTTTGAACTACTCGGACTCACCAAACGTGAAGTCACAATTTACCGCGCACTTCTCTCCCTGGGGCCTAGTGCAATAAGAACTATCGCCGAAAAAGCAGGGATTAACCGTGGTACAACCTACGACGATCTGAAGAAGATGCAACGAAAGGGAATTGTCACCTACCTGCCTAAAGGCAAGCGTCGCTTATTTACTTCCCGAGAACCCGAGGTACTGCTACAACTGGCAGAAGAACGTCGTCATTCCCTCAACTCGGCAATAGATCAGCTAAAAACTAAAGTAGTGCCCGAATTGCACCACCTGATGCCAGACTTTAATACCGCTAATGTGAGCTACTACGAAGGTGACAGTGGCATTGAGCTGGTACTGCGGGACATTCTCAATACGGTGTCTAAACAGAACCCCAGAAGCTACTCTATCTTCTCTTCAAAACCGATTCGTAAACACCTATACCGTCCCTTCCCCAACTTTACGGCCCAGCGAATTCAAAAAGGTATAGAAGTAAAGGTAATCGCTATCGGTGACGGGGGAGAAGATGCCGAGCTGAGCGAACGAAAATGGATAAAAACCGAAGGCAAAGTTGATGCTGCCTACATCGCGGTATACCCACCCAAGTGTGCCATTATCTCACTGGCCTCAGCCAACTACCCAACAGCGGTTGTGATTGATTCAAAGGAAGTCGCGGCGGCTCAGAAGATCATTTTTGATACCTTGTGGGGCTTGCTATAAAGCTCGTGGCTCGTGGCTCGTGGCTCGTGGCTTACGAATTATCAGCAACTACCCCATTAATACAACAGCTTTCTTACAAAGGACCAAAGACTCAGTTTAACCAGCTCTCCATAAAGAAGGCTTTTATAGAGCAACGAATTACGAGCAAGTCATGTTTTATATGACGTCGAGCGACACATTTTTTTTTGCAAAAAAAAAAGCGACCTTAGGGTCGCTTTTTATTCGAGTAGCAGTTAAGTAAGGTTGGGTTATTTACCCATTTTCTTACGAATCTGCTGAATAGTACGCAGTTGAGCTGCTGCTTCCGCTAGCTGAGCAGTCGCACGGGAATAATCCAGTTCGCTACTTTGATCAGCCATCGTATGTTCAGCATGCTTCTTAGCTTCTTCTGCAGCTGCTTCATTGATATCACCCGCACGAAGTGCAACGTCCGCTAGGACAGAGACTCTGTGTGGCTGAACTTCAATGAAACCGCCAGAAACGTAGAAGATCTCCTGCTCACCACCCTGTTTCTTTAGCTCTACAGGACCTGGTTTCAGTTCCGACAGAAGCGGAGCGTGACCCGGGTAAATACCCAGGTCACCCAGGCTACCTGTCACTGAAACGAACTCAATAAGACCAGAGAAGATCTCTTCTTCAGCACTTACGATGTCACAATGAACAGTCATAGCCATGTTGTTATCCTTTTAAAAGGTTAACTAAGCGCAATTACATGCTCTTAGCTTTTTCAACCACTTCGTCGATACCGCCAACCATGTAGAACGCTTGCTCAGGAAGCTCATCATAGTCGCCTGCAAGGATACCCTTGAATGCGCTGATGGTGTCTTTCAGAGATACGTACTTACCTGGAGAACCGGTGAATACTTCAGCTACGAAGAATGGCTGAGACAGGAATCGCTGGATCTTACGAGCGCGGGTTACTACCTGCTTGTCTTCTTCAGACAGCTCGTCCATACCCAGGATTGCAATGATGTCTTTCAGCTCTTTATAGCGCTGCAGTACACCCTGCACCTGACGGGCAGTATCATAATGCTCCTGACCAATTACCAGAGGATCCAGCTGACGTGAAGTCGAATCCAGTGGATCTACCGCAGGGTAGATACCCAGCTCGGCAATTTGACGAGACAGTACAACTGTAGCATCAAGGTGCGAGAAGGTTGTCGCAGGAGATGGGTCAGTCAAGTCATCCGCTGGTACGTATACCGCTTGGATCGACGTGATAGAACCTGTCTTAGTCGAGGTGATACGCTCCTGAAGAACGCCCATCTCTTCCGCCAGTGTAGGCTGGTAACCTACCGCAGAAGGCATACGACCCAGCAGTGCAGATACTTCTGTTCCTGCCAGTGTGTAACGGTAGATGTTGTCAACAAACAACAGTACGTCACGACCTTCGTCACGGAATTTCTCAGCCATCGTCAGACCGGTCAGCGCTACACGCAGACGGTTACCTGGAGGCTCATTCATCTGACCGTATACCAGAGATACTTTATCCAATACGTTGGATTCTTTCATCTCGTAGTAGAAATCGTTACCTTCACGAGTACGCTCACCTACACCCGCAAATACGGAGAAGCCAGAGTGCTCGATCGCGATGTTACGGATCAGTTCCATCATGTTTACGGTTTTACCTACACCGGCACCACCAAACAGACCAACTTTACCACCCTTCGCGAATGGGCATACCAGATCGATTACCTTAATGCCTGTTTCCAGCAGCTCGTTAGAAGCCGCCTGGTCAGCATAGGAAGGAGCAGCACGGTGAATAGGCATACGCTCTTCTTCACCGATTTCGCCACACTCATCAATTGGGTTACCCAATACATCCATGATACGACCCAGTGTTGCTGTACCTACAGGTACAGAAACTGGCGCACCAGTGTTTACTACGTCCAGACCACGGCTAACGCCTTCGGTCTGACCCATAGCGATTGCACGTACAACACCGTCGCCCAGCTGCTGCTGAACTTCAAGTGTTAGACCGGCTTTATCTACCGTCAGTGCATCATAGATCTTCGGTACATTGTCACGTGGGAATTCCACGTCGACTACTGCGCCGATAATCTGAACAATACGTCCGCTACTCATGTTCGGATCCTCTTAACATTTAAACCTGTTAACTGCCTTATACAGCAGCAGCACCACTTACGATCTCAGAAATTTCCTGAGTGATCGCTGCCTGACGGGCCTTGTTATAGACCATCTGCAGTTCATCGATCAGGTCGCCAGCGTTGTCAGTTGCGTTCTTCATCGCCAGCATTCGTGCTGCCTGTTCACAGGCATTGTTCTCAACCACGGCCTGGTAGACCAGGGACTCAATGTAACGAACCAGTAAGCCGTTCAACAGCTCTTTTGCATCTGGCTCGTAGATGTAATCCCAGTGATGGTTAAGACGGTCATCGTCGTCTTCTGCTTTTAACGGAAGAATCTGCTCTACTTGTGGATCCTGTGTCATGGTATTAACGAATTCGTTAGATACCACAAATATTTGATCCAGCTTGCCTTCATCGTAAGCATCCAGCATCACTTTAACGGTACCAACCAGCTCAGCTGCTTCAGGCTTATCGCCCAGACCAGACTTAGCTGCGATTACGTTACCGCCAAATGTTTTAAAGAAGCTTACAGACTTAGAACCCAACGCACAGATATCAATCTCGATATTCTGGTTGTTAAATTCGTTCATCTTGGCAATAGCTGCCTTGAACGCGTTAATGTTCAAGCCACCGCAGAGACCACGGTCAGTTGCTACAACAATGAAACCGACACGCTTTACTTCGCGCTGTTGCAGATACAGATGCTTATATTCAGGATTGGATTTCGCCAGGTGCTGAATTACGCCTCGGATACTCCGGGCATAAGGACGGCTTTCCTGCATGCGATCCTGAGCTTTACGCATTTTAGATGCAGCTACCATTTCCATAGCGCTGGTAATCTTACGTGTGCCCTGAATACTGGCTATCTGCGTCTTTATCTCTTTTCCGGCTGCCATAGTTCCACCTATTAAACCTTTACTTAGTTCAGGTCTGCATTACTGGAATGCAGACCCCCACTCTGACGAGTTATTACCAAGTTTGGGTAGATTTGAACTTCTCGATACCAGCCTTGAATTGAGACGAGATCTCATCATTGTAGTCGCCGCCTTCATTAATCTTACCCATTACATCAGCGTACTCGCTGTTGAAGTAGGAGATCAGGGCTGCTTCAAAATCAAGGATCTTGTTCAGGTCGATATCGTTCAGGAAGCCTTCGTTGGCAGCGAACAGACTCAGACCCATATCAGCAACTGACATTGGGGAGTACTGCTTCTGCTTCATCAGCTCGGTTACGCGCTGACCATGCTCAAGCTGAGCACGGGTCGCATCGTCCAGATCAGATGCGAACTGAGCGAATGCCGCCAATTCACG